>NZ_JAAKNE010000207.1:0-3145 GCF_049170755.1 Aeromonas sp. 604176 | reverse complement strand
ACCTGGCGGTCACCGATGATCAGCTCACGCTGGCCACGACCGATAGGGATCATGGCATCGATGGCTTTCAGACCGGTCTGGACAGGCTGGTCAACAGACTTACGCTCGATAACGCCCGGGGCAATCACTTCTACCGGAGAGAAGCCATCGTGCTCGACCGGACCTTTACCGTCGATAGGCTGACCCAGGGTGTTGACCACCCGGCCCAACAGACCACGACCAACCGGCACTTCCAGAATGCGGCCAGTACCTTTTACTTTCATCCCTTCGGCCAGATCGGCATAGGGACCCATTACTACGGCACCAACGGAGTCACGCTCCAGGTTCAATGCCAGAGCGTAGCGGTTGCCCGGCAGCTCGATCATCTCACCCTGCATGGCATCGGCCAGGCCGTGAACACGAATGATACCGTCGCTTACAGAGACGATAGTACCTTCGTTACGCGCTTCGCTCTTTACATCAAACTGCGCAATGCGCTGCTTGATCAGCTCGGCGATTTCAGTGGAATTCAGTTGCATGCTCTAATACCCCAATCAAGATTGCAGCGCGTCAGCCATGCGATCCAGCTTACCGCGGACAGTTCCGTCGATAACCAGATCACCGGCCTTGATGAGCACCCCGGCCATCAAGGACGCATCGATGCTGCAATTCAGCTTCACTTTGCGCGCGAGACGTTGTTCCAGAGAAGCCTGAATATTGGCTTTCTGCTGGTCGGTCAGTGCAATCGCCGATGTCACGTCAGCCTGAACTTCTTTATCCAGTTCAGCCTTGAACACCACAAATTCGGCAACGACCGCCGGCAGCACACCCAAGCGACCATTCTCGGCCATTACCCGGATCAGGTTCTGGCCATGCTCGTCGAGTTGCTCACCGCAGATGCTGACAAACAGTTTTGCCAGCTCTTCGGCAGCCACAGAGCCGTTTACCAGGGAGTGGATGGTCTCGTTCTTCGCTACTTCCGCAGCGAAGCTGAGCATCCCCAGCCACTGATCAACCGCCTTGTGCTCAACGGCAAACTCGAAAGCAGCCTTGGCGTAGGGGCGAGCGATTGTAGTCAGTTCAGACATAGCCCCGTTCCCGTTACAGTTCTGCTACCAGTTTGTCGACGATGTCGCTGTTGGCAGCCTGGTCGATTTGGCGCGCCAGGATCTTCTCTGCACCCGCAATGGCAAGAGCAGCAACCTGCTTGCGCAGTTCCTCTTTGGCACGATGACGTTCAGCTTCAATCTCGGCACGGCCTTGAGCCAGGATTTTTTCCCGCTCAGCCTGAGCACCGACAGTTGCCTCATCAATGATCTGGGCCTTGCGTTTGTTGGCCTGTTCAATGATTTCAGCAGCCTGCAGCTTGGCTTCTTTCAGCTGATCGACGGCGTTGGCCTTGGCCAAATCCAGATCTTTCTTGGCTCGTTCGGCAGAAGAGAGACCGTCAGCAATAGCTTTCTGACGGGCTTCGATGGCAGCCATCAGCGGCGGCCATACATACTTCATGCAAAACACAACGAAGAAGAAAAAAGCAATTGCTTGGCCGAGGAGGGTGGCGTTGATATTCACAGCCGATGTCCTCTTTAGTTAGTTAATGGGTTATGCCTGGAGATGTCGTAACGACTTAGCCAGCAACCGCAAACATCACATACAGACCCAGACCAACGGCGATCATCGGGATCGCATCCACCAGACCCATTACGATGAAGAACTGGGTACGCAGAACAGGGATCAGATCAGGTTGACGAGCAGCACCTTCCAGGAACTTGCCACCCAGAATACCGATACCGATGGAAGCGCCGATAGCAGCCAGACCCATCATCATTGCAGCAGCGATGTACAGCAGGTCCATGTTCAAGTTTTCCATGAGGATCTCCAGTTATTTAGATGTAATTGATTGTATAAAAAGGATTATTTGAGTTGCATCAACCATGGTCTTCCTGCGCCATCGACAGATAGACGATGGTCAGAACCATGAAAATGAATGCCTGCAAAGTGATGATCAGGATGTGGAAAATTGCCCAAGGCACGGACAGGATCCACTGTGACCACCAGGGTAACAAACCAGCAATCAGGATAAAGATCAGTTCGCCAGCATACATGTTGCCGAACAGTCGAAGACCCAGAGAGACCGGTTTGGAAATCAGCGTAACAGTTTCCAGGATGAGGTTAACCGGGATGGCCGCCGGGTGGTTGAAAGGCTGAAGCGTCAGCTCCTTCACAAACCCGCCGATACCCTTGACCTTGATGCTGTAATACAGGATCAAGAAGAACACGCCCAAAGCCATGGACATGGTGATGTTAACGTCAGCAGAGGGAACCACACGCAGATAGGGAATACCCATCAATTGTGCAGCGTGAGGGATAAAGTCAACGGGGATCAGATCCATGAAGTTCATCAGGAAGATCCACACAAACACCGTCAGCCCCAAAGGTGCGATGACCTTGTTGCGACCGTGAAAGATGTCTTTGACGTTACCATTCACAAACTCGACCAGCATCTCCACAAAGCACTGCAGCTTACCCGGCACCCCGCTGGTAGCGTTAACGGCTACTTTGCGGAACAGCAGGATAAACAGGGCGCCTAGCACGACGGAAAATACCATTGAGTCGATATTGACCGTCCAGAACCCGGACCCGACTTGAAGGTGGGTCAGGTGGTGGGAGATATATCCCTGAGGAGTCAGGACTTCTCCGGTTGCAGACATGAGTTTTCCTAATAGTGGTTGTTAAGCGTGAATGAAACCATCCACTGTACAACGAGGGCGAGGATATAAGTGGCGAAAAACGAGACGGTAACGACCTCGACTCCCGCACCAAACATCAGGGCGAATAGACCTGTTGTAGAAATGAGCTTAATCCCTGCCCCACCATAAAAGTCCCGCAAAACCAGGCCCACACTCTCGGTTGTCACCTTGCGGCGCAGCACCCAGACAGTAAACAAGGCTTGAGGAACCCAGTACATCCCCCCTCCGTAGAGGGCGGAATAACCGGCGCTGGCACCAGTCAGGTAAAACCAGACGGCACTCATCGCCAGGATCAGGATGAGCTGACAAACGAGCATAACCAAGGCCAGTGTCAAACCTTCCAAGGCTATTTTCTGCTTCACCAACCTACCCCTGAACATTACAGAACTGTAAAAAATCGGGATCCGAAGACCCCA
>NZ_JAAKNE010000206.1:0-3157 GCF_049170755.1 Aeromonas sp. 604176 | reverse complement strand
GACGGTGCGCAGGGCACCGGCGACCTCGCGCACCACCAGCATATGAAAGCTGTTGGAGCCGAGGTCGATGGCGGCATAGAGAGGCGAGTTGTGCAACGGGCCTGTCCTTAGCTCTTGCGCGGCGGACGACGACGGTTGTTGCTGTTGCCACCGCCCTGACGATCCCGCATGTTGCGGTTCACCGGCTGACGGTTGCGGAACACCCGTTTCGGCGGGGTCACGTCATCCAGCAGCGCTTCGCGATCATATTTGCTGACCGGAATTGCGTGGTGGATGTACTCCTCGATGGCCGGCAGGTTGAAGGCATAGTCTTCACAGGCCAGGCTGATTGAGTGACCGCTCTTGCCGGCACGACCGGTACGACCGATGCGGTGTACATAGTCTTCAGCGTCGTCGGGCAGGTCATAGTTGAAGACGTGGGTCACGTCAGGGATGTGCAGACCACGGGCGGCCACGTCGGTGGCGACCAGAATATCGAGCGCACCCTTGGTGAAATCCTCGAGGATCTTCATCCGTTTCTTCTGCGGCACATCACCGGTCAGCAGACCGACGCGGTGGCCGTCATTCTCCAGCCAGGCATGGACGTCTTCACAGACATGCTTGGTGTTGGCGAAGACGATGGCTTTTTCCGGCCACTCCTCTTCCATCAGGGAGAGCAGCAGCAACATCTTGTCTTCATTGGAGGGGTAGAACAGCTCCTCCTTGATCCGCACGCCGGTCATCTGCTCCGGCTCGACCTGCACATGTTCCGGGTGGTTCATGTGTTCGTATGCCAACTCCTGCACACGCAGGGAGAGGGTGGCGGAGAACAGCATGCTCAGACGCTCGGTCGCGGGCGGCATGCGGCGGAACAGGAAGCGGATGTCCTTGATGAAGCCCAGATCGAACATGCGATCTGCTTCGTCCAGTACCACGACCTGAATGTTGCTCAGATCGATGACCTTGGACTTGAAGTAGTCGATGATGCGGCCTGTGGTGCCGATCAGGATGTCGACGCCCTGCTCCAGCACGGCCAGCTGCTTGTCGTAACCTTCGCCGCCGTAGGCGAGGCCGAGTTTCAGGCCGGTAGAAGCGGCGATGCTGTCGGCATCGTTATAGATCTGTACTGCCAGTTCCCGGGTGGGTGCCATGATGATGGCTCTGGGTTGGTTAACCAGACGGGGCTTGGTCAGCGGGTGAGTCAGCAAATAGTTGAATGTCGCGGCCAGGAAGGCAATGGTCTTGCCGGTTCCTGTCTGGGCCTGACCGGCGAGGTCATGGCCCTCTACCAGCAGTGGCAGGGAGAGTGCCTGGATGGGGGTGCAATAGTGAAATCCCTTTGATTCCAGACCAGCCAGAACTTCGGGTTCGAGGCCCATTTGGGCGAATTTGTCGGTCGTTAAGTGTGTTTTGCTCATGGCGGTAGGTTATCAGGTTAGGCTTGCAATAATAAACAGGATCATTTCAAATAGGGCAACTATTGCCTTTATTGACGAGTCAATAAAGCCTTATTTACTGACTGGAGTTGGAGATGAGTGACAAGATTGTTCAGCTGAGCGATGCCAGCTTCGAGGCAGATGTAATCAAAGCCGATGGCGCCGTTCTGGTCGACTTCTGGGCCGAGTGGTGTGGTCCGTGCAAGATGATTGCCCCGATCCTGGAAGAAGTTGCCCAAGAGTACGAAGGTCGCGTGACCGTAGCCAAACTGAACATCGACCATAACTCTGATACTCCGCCCAAGTACGGCATTCGTGGTATCCCGACCCTCTTGCTGTTCAAGAATGGCGAAGTGGCAGCGACCAAGGTCGGTGCACTGTCCAAGACTCAGCTGAAAGAGTTCCTGGACGGCAACCTGTAATAATTAAAGAGGAGCGCATTGCAATAATGCGCTCCTTGTGTTTTATCACCTAGACGCTCATCCCGATTGGTGCTAGTTTATCGCTCGTTTGCTAACCTTTTTGCCTGACTCTTTGCTAACCACAGCCTGGCAATCAAATCCGATCAGCATCAATCCAGCAGACTGTCTCCTCATTTCAATCCTTGCTTACAGACTTTCACCACTATGAATCTGACTGAATTAAAGAACACTCCTGTGTCCGAGCTGGTCAAGCTTGGCGAATCCATGGGGTTGGAAAATCTGGCTCGGGCGCACAAGAAAGATATTATTTTTGCAATCCTCAAGGCGCACGCCAAGGGTGGTGAAGATATCTTTGGCGACGGTGTGCTGGAAATCCTGACCGATGGTTTCGGCTTCCTGCGCAGTGCAGACGGCTCCTATCTGGCAGGCCCTGACGATATCTACGTCTCCCCGAGCCAGATCCGCCGCTTCAACCTGCGTACCGGCGATACCATCTCCGGCAAGATCCGGCCACCGAAAGAGGGCGAACGCTACTTCGCACTGCTCAAGGTCAATGAGGTCAACTACGACCGTCCGGAAAACTCCCGCAACAAGATCCTGTTTGAAAACCTTACCCCCCTGCATGCCAACGAACGTCTGCGCATGGAACGGGGTAATGGCTCTACCGAAGATATCACCGCCCGTGTACTGGACCTGGCTTCCCCCATCGGTAAAGGCCAGCGTGGCCTGATCGTGGCGCCGCCCAAGGCCGGTAAGACCATGCTGCTGCAGAACATCGCCCAGAGCATCGCCTACAACCACCCGGACTGTGAACTGATCGTTCTGCTGATCGACGAGCGTCCGGAAGAGGTGACCGAGATGCAGCGGATGGTGAAAGGTGAAGTGATCGCTTCCACCTTTGACGAGCCTGCTTCCCGTCACGTTCAGGTTGCCGAAATGGTGATCGAGAAGGCCAAGCGTCTGGTCGAGCACAAGAAAGATGTGGTGATCCTGCTGGACTCCATCACCCGTCTGGCTCGCGCCTACAACACCGTTATCCCGTCATCCGGCAAGGTACTGACCGGTGGTGTGGACGCCAACGCCCTGCACCGTCCCAAGCGCTTCTTCGGCGCCGCGCGTAATGTTGAAGAGGGCGGCAGCCTGACCATCATCGCCACCGCGCTGATCGATACCGGCTCCAAGATGGATGAAGTCATCTACGAAGAGTTCAAGGGTACCGGCAACATGGAACTGCACCTCTCGCGCAAGATTGCCGAGAAGCGTGTCTACCCGGCCATCGACATCACCCGCTCCGGCACCCGCAAGGAAGAGCTGCTGACC
>NZ_JAAKNE010000205.1:0-3183 GCF_049170755.1 Aeromonas sp. 604176 | reverse complement strand
CTCATCATCAAGCTGGTGCAGGATCTGGATGACGAGAAGGAGCTGATTGCCGCCAAGCAGGCCAAGCTGGCGCTCGATATCGCCAACAAGACGCTGCCTTTCTTCCAGAACATCGATCGCCACTCCCTCAGTCAGGTGTGCGATGTGATCCGGCGCGACATCAGCGCCGATGCGGTGGCCATCACAGATACCCATGACGTGCTGGCCTATGTCGGGGTGGGCAAGGACTATTACGAGCTGGACGAGCACCACGCCATCAGCGGCATGACCCAGCAGGCGGTGCTGCTCGACCAGATCATCATCAACAACGATTTGCGCCAGTATCACCTCTCCGATTTCCACTCGGTCATCATTATTCCGCTGCGGGAAAACGGCTCGGTGAGCGGCACCCTCAAGATCTACTACCGCCGCACCCACAGCATCACCAGCTCCCTGCGGGAGATGGCGGTCGGCCTCTCCCAGCTCATCTCCACCCAGATGGAGGTGTCGCGCATCGAGCAGCTCAAGGAGATGACCCGCAAGGCGGAGTTCACCGCGCTGCAGAGCAAGATTAACCCGCACTTCCTGTTCAATGCCCTCAACGCCATCTCATCCTTGATCCGCATTCGCCCCCAGCAGGCGCGCCAGCTGATCGCCAATCTGGCGGATTACCTGCGCTACAACCTCAACAAGGGGGATGAGCTTATCGACATTCAGGAGGAGCTGCAGCAGGTGCGTGACTACGTGGCAATCGAGCAGGCCCGCTTCGGCGACAAGCTAGAGGTGGTGTTCGAGGTGGACGACGTGCACATTCAGGTGCCGAGCCTGCTGTTGCAGCCGCTGGTGGAAAACGCCATCCTGCACGGCATCCAGCCCCGCAGCGCGCCGGGCCGGGTCACCATCGAGGTGAAACAGCTGGCGGGCGGCATCCGGGTATCGGTGCGCGATACCGGTTACGGCATCAGTCAGGCGGTGATCGACGGGGTCGCCGCCGGTCGGGTGGAGAGTCGCAGCATTGGCCTGATGAACGTGCATCAGAGGGTCAAGCTGCTCTATGGTGACGGCCTGCACCTCAAGCGGCTGGAGCCGGGTACCGAGGTGAGTTTCTATCTGCCGGATCAGGAGTCGATGCCATGCTGAGAGCCATCATGGTTGAGGATAAGTGTGTGCCGCGAGAGGTGTTGTCATGCTGAAAGCGATCATTGTGGAAGACGAATGTTTGATTCGTGAGGAGCTTGCTTCTCCTGTGCTCCTTCAGGGGGCAATGTCATGTTGAAAGCGATCATAGTGGAAGACGAGTATCTGGCTCGCGAGGAGTTGATCTATCTGGTGAATCAGCACAGCCAGATCGAGATAGTGGCGAGCTTCGAGGATGGGCTGGAGGCGTTCAAATACCTGCAGGATCACGAGGTGGATGTGGTGTTTCTGGATATCCAGATCCCTTCCATCGACGGCCTGCTGCTGGCCAAGAACCTGCACAAGTCGAGCCATCCGCCCCACATTGTCTTCGTCACCGCCTACAAGGAATTTGCGGTGGAGGCGTTCGAGCTGGAGGCGTTCGACTACATCCTCAAGCCCTACAACGAGCCCCGCATCATCAATCTGCTGCAAAAGCTCGAGCATGCGGGCAAGTCGCAGCCAGCCACCACAGGGGAGGCGAGCGGCGAGGGGATCAGCCCCCACAATCGCACCGTCAATCTGGTGAAGGGGGAGCGCATCATCGTCACCCCCTGCGAGCAGATCTACTACGCGGAAGCCGACGAGAAGCTCACCTATGTCTACACCCGCGACGATCGCTACGTGATGACCATGACCATCAGCGAGTTTGTCAGCCGGCTGCCGGCCGAGGGGTTCTTTCGCTGCCACCGCTCCTACTGCGTCAACATCAACAAAATCCGCGAAATAGTCCCCTGGTTTAACAGCACTTATCTCATCCGGCTCCATGATCTGCCGTTCGAGGTGCCGGTCAGTCGCAGCAACATCAAGGCGTTCCGTCAGCTGATGCGGCTCTGATTGTCATTCATTCCCGCCGATCTGCATTTCATGCCTTAATCGATCGGCGCGAGCTGCGTCTTGCCTATAGTGGCCTCAATTTCCTTAAGGCCATCGACCGAGACGCATCATGACCAAAGAGATGAACCGCACCCGGTACCTGACACTGATCGGTACCATCATCACCCAGTTTGCACTGGGTTCTGTCTATACCTGGAGCCTGTTCAACGCCCAGCTCTCCGACAAGCTGGACGAGCCGGTGAGTCAGGTCGCTTTCGCCTTCGGCCTGCTCAGCCTCTCGCTGGCGGTCGCTTCCTCCATGGCGGGCAAGCTGCAGGAGCGGTTCGGGGTGCGCAACGTGACCCTGGGCGCCGGCGTGCTGCTCGGCATCGGCTTCTTCCTCACCGCCCATGCCAGCAATCTGGCGATGCTCTACCTCTGCGCGGGCATTCTGGTCGGTTTTGCCGACGGTACCGGTTACCTGATGACCCTCTCCAACTGCGTGAAATGGTTCCCGGAGCGCAAGGGGCTGATCTCTGCCTGTTCCATCGGTGCCTATGGCCTCGGTAGCCTCGGTTTCAAATACATCAACCTGCTGCTGCTCTCCAGCTCCGGCCTTGAGACCACCTTCCAGCTGTGGGGGCTGATCGCCATGTCCATGGTGCTGGTGGGCGGCATGCTGATGAAGGATGCGCCCAAACAGGCCGCTTCCGTGCAGCAGAGCGAGAGCCGTGACTTCACTCTGGCCGAGGCGATGCGCAAGCCGCAGTACTGGATGCTGGCGCTGATGTTCCTCACCGCCTGCATGAGCGGCCTCTACGTCATCGGCGTGGCCAAGGATATCGGCGAGAAGATGGTGGGTCTGCCTGCCGTGGTCGCCGCCAATGCCGTCGCCATCATCGCCATGGCCAACCTGGGTGGCCGTCTGGTGCTGGGGATCCTCTCCGACAAGATGTCCCGCATCCGGGTCATCACCATTGCCCAGCTGATTACCCTGGCGGGCATGGCGCTGCTGCTGTTTGTACCGCTCAATGCCAACCTGTTCTTTGTGGCGGTCGCCTGTGTGGCGTTCAGCTTCGGTGGCACCATCACCGTCTACCCCTCGCTGGTGAGCGACTTCTTCGGTCTCAACAACCTGACCAAGAACTACGGCGTCATCTATCTGGGCTTTGGTCTGGGCAGCATCATCGGCTCCATCGTGGCCTCCCTGTT
>NZ_JAAKNE010000204.1:0-3185 GCF_049170755.1 Aeromonas sp. 604176 | reverse complement strand
TTGACCCGGATGATCTCCCGCAGGATCTCGAAGCAGACCGACTCCACCGTCTTGACCCGGCCACGCCCCTTGCACTCGGGACATTCGGAGCAGAGCACATGCTCCAGACTTTCGCGGGTGCGCTTGCGGGTCATCTCCACCAGACCGAGCTGGGAGAAGCCGTTGACGTTGGTCTTGGCACGATCCTTTGAGAGCGCCTGCTCCAGACTGTGCAGCACCCGGCGGCGGTGATCCTCGGACTGCATGTCGATGAAGTCGATGATGATGATGCCACCGAGGTTGCGCAGGCGCAGGTGACGGGCGATGGCCGCCGTCGCCTCGACGTTGGTGTTGAAGATGGTCTCTTCCAGATTGCGATGGCCGACAAAGGCGCCGGTGTTGATATCCACCGTGGTCATGGCTTCGGTCTGGTCGATGATGAGGTAGCCGCCGGATTTCAGCTCCACCTTGCGCTCCAGCGCCCGCTGGATCTCGTTCTCCACATCGTAGAGATCGAAGATGGGCGACTCGCCGGGGTAGTACTCCAGCTTGCTGGCCAGCTCCGGCACGTACTCCTCGGTGAAGCGCTTGAGCTGATCGAAGCTCTGGCGGGAGTCAACGCGGATCTTGTCGAGCTCGGCACCGACAAAGTCGCGTACCACCCGGAACGCCAGACTGGGATCCTCATAGAGGATCTTGCAGGGAGGATACTTCTGCTTGCGCTCGAGGATCTTGCGCCACAGCCGTTTCAGGAAGGCGGCATCCTGCTCCAGCTCCTGCTCCCCCACCCCTTCGGCGGCGGTGCGGATGATGTAGCCGCCCAGCTCATCCACATAGCCGGCCACGGTACGCTTGAGACGCTCGCGCTCGGCTTCGGACTCGATACGCTGGGAGACGCCGACGTGGGCACTGCCCGGCATAAAGACCAGATAGCGGGATGGCAGGGTGATGTCGGTGGTGAGACGGGCACCCTTGGTGCCCAGCGGATCTTTCACCACCTGCACCATGATGTCCTGCCCCTGACGCACCAGCTCGGCGATGTTGCCGACCTGGAACTGCTCCTTCTCCTTCACCGCCACACACTCGGTGTGGGGGACGATATCGGAGGCATGCAAAAAGGCCGCCTTGTCCATGCCGATATCGACGAAGGCCGCCTGCATGCCCGGGAGTACCCGGCTGATCTTGCCTTTGTAGATGTTGCCGACAATGCCGCGCTTGGCCTGACGCTCTACGTGCACTTCCTGCAGCAGACCGTTTTCGACCAGGGCGACCCGGGTTTCGGAGGGGGTAACGTTAACCAGCAGTTCTACCGACATAAGTAACCTTGCCTGTTCCAGTTTTGAATTCTATAGAGCCAATCCGGTACAACGCGCGCAAGGGAGAAACGCAGCAGAGCACAGCTGACGGGAAATTATTTGAGCTGTTCCAGATGATGCTTGATCAGCAGGTCTGTCTCCAGCAGGGGCAGGCCGACCACGGCGCTATAGCTCCCTTCGATGCGACTGACAAACTTGCCGGCAATACCCTGAATGCCATAAGCCCCGGCCTTGTCACAGGGCTCACCGGTCTGCCAGTAGGCCTCGATCTCGGCCTCGTCCAGCTTGCGAAACGCCACGTTGGTGGTGACCAGACGCACGTCACAACGATCCTTGCTGGCCAGCGCCACCGCCGTCATCACCTGATGCACCTTGCCGGAGAGGGACTCCAGCATATCTTTGGCATCCAGCAGATCGGACGGTTTCTCCAGTACCCGGTCGCCCAGCACCACTATGGTGTCGGCACCCAGCACCGGCAACGCCGTCGGCGCACACGCCACGCCCGCCATCGCCTTGTCACGGGCGAGACGGCAGACATAATCCTGCGCCTTTTCACCCTCTTCCCGCTGCTCGGGCACATCCAGTTTCAGCACCTCGAAGCGGTAGCCAATCTGGGTCAGCAGTTCACGGCGACGGGGAGAAGCCGAGGCGAGATAGAGTTGTGGTTCGTTGTTTTTGTTCATATTTACCTGATATTGAAGCGGCGCCGCACCTTGCGCAGCACCAGAAACACCCAGGGCCATATTAGCATCGTCGTCAACGTCGACCAAAAGTAGGAGAAGTTGAGACTGGCCTGGCTGAACAGATGCTCGGCCCAGAATACCGTCATTTTACCCACCAGCGAGAGGCCACCGATGATCAGTGCCTGCTGCCAGAGGGAGAAGTTGCGGATCTTCTGGAACTGGAAGGCCGCCAGATAGGTGGTGATGGCCATCGCCATCGCCCGCACGCCGAGGGTGCTGCCAAGCAGCACATCCAGCAGCAGGCCCGCCACCCAGGCGGTGCCAACGTTGGTCCGGTGCGGCAAGGCCAGTGCCCAGTAGATGAGCACCATGGCTAGCCAGTCCGGGCGGAAGGGGTCAAATTCGAAAGGAAGCGGCAGGATCGACAGGCTCAAGGCCAGCAGGATCGAGATCCAGATCCAGATCCTGCCGCTGGCGGGTTCTAGCATTAGCGGGTGGCTCCTGCGGCGGACGCAGCGGGAGCCGCCCGTTCGCCATCCTCATGATGTACTTCAGGCTTCTTGTCGGTCCACAGCAGCAGCAGATAGCGCAGTCTGTCCAGCTCGACCAGCGGCTTGGCCTCGACCTGGGCGAAGGGCTTGCCCTCCACATACTCGGAGCGGGTCACAGTCGCCACCGGATAACCTTCCGGGAAGCGGCCACCCAGACCCGAGGTGACCAGCAGGTCACCCACCTGAATATCGGTGTTGCGCGGCAGGTTGCGCAGTTCAAGCTTGTCTAGCTCGCCACTGCCGGAAGCAATGGCGCGCAAATCGTTGCGCAACACCCGCACCGGAATGCCGTGGCTGGAGTCGGTGATCAGCAGCACGCGACTGGTGGTGGAGCCCACGTGGAGCACCTGACCAATCACCCCCTGATCGTTGATCACCGCCTGACCGTTGTAGACGCCATCCAGCGCCCCCTTGTTGATCAGCACCTGATGGCTGAAGGGGTCGGAATCCACCGACAGCAGCTCGGCCACCATCTTGCGGGACTCCTTGTGCACCGGCGAACCCAGCAGCTCACGCAGCCGCTGGTTCTCGTGTTCCAGCTGATCCATTTTGAGCAGACGGGCACGCAGGGTAAACAGCTGCTGCTCCTGCTGTTTGGTCTGCTCGATGAGATCGGCGCGGGTTTGCACCTGGGTCGACATGGTGTCGAGCAGGGT
>NZ_JAAKNE010000203.1:0-3239 GCF_049170755.1 Aeromonas sp. 604176 | reverse complement strand
CGCAATCCCAACATGCACGGCCTGATGCTCCGCGAGATCCCGAGTCTGGACGAGGCGGACGTCATCTGTTCCCGCCTCAAGCGTGGCGACGAGCTGATGGTGCCAAAGCCCGACTCGCGCATCGAACTTGGCGACCTGCTGCACCTGGTGGGGGAGCGTCATGCCCTGCACAAGGTGCTGCTGGTGCTTGGAGAGGAGGTAGACACCTCCCTCTCAACCCGCGGGACCGATCTGCGGGTCGAGCGGGTGGTGGTCACCAATGAGCAGGTGCTCGGCAAGCGGATCCGCGATCTCGACATCAAGCAGAAATACGATGTGGTCATCTCGCGCCTGAATCGGGCCGGCATCGAGCTGGTGCCGACCAGTCAGACCAGTCTGCAGTTCGGTGACATCTTGAACCTGGTGGGGCGCCTCGATGCCATCGAGGCGGTCACCAGCGTGGTGGGCAACGTGCAGCAGAAACTGCAGCAGGTGCAGATGCTGCCCGTCTTCATCGGCATCGGGTTGGGGGTATTGCTCGGATCCATTCCCTTCTACCTGCCGGGATTCCCGGCGGCGCTCAAGCTGGGGCTGGCAGGGGGACCGCTGGTGGTGGCGCTCATCCTGTCTCGTATCGGCAGCATCGGCAAGCTCTACTGGTTCATGCCGCCGAGCGCCAACCTGGCGCTGCGGGAAATAGGCATAGTGCTCTTCCTGGCGGTGGTGGGGTTCAAGTCCGGGGCCGGCTTCATCGACACCCTGATCAACGGCGACGGTCCCGCATGGATGATGTACGGTGTGGCAATCACCCTCATCCCGCTGCTGCTGGTGGGTGTGCTGGCACGCCATTATGGCAAGCTCAACTACCTCACGCTGTGCGGTCTGCTGGCCGGCTCGATGACGGATCCTCCCGCTCTGGCATTTGCCAACGGCATGCACCCCACCAGTGGTGCCAGCGCACTCTCTTACGCGACCGTCTACCCCTTGGTGATGTTCCTGCGGATCATCTCGCCCCAGCTGCTGGCCATCCTGCTCTGGGCCGGTGTCTGACACCTCACGAGACGGGAGCCGATGAGGCTCCCGTCTTCGTTTTGTCACAATTGATGCTATTGATTTAATTAATTTTATTCATCTTCGGCGTCCCTTCGTTTTCACCCGAAACCCGGCTTCATTTCGGTCTGTTCATTCGATTTTTCTCACTGGTTTATGGCCTGATAAACGGGCACATTGGAGGCTGGAGCAATATGCCCTTCGATATTTCAGGAGAAACCATGAGCAATCAGCGCATCGTATTGGATCAGGATGTCGTCGTTACCCACTTGCAAGGCAAAATGTATCTGGTCGCCGCCGACGGGAGCCAGAGACTCGTTGCAGAAGGCGATGTACTGCCCAAGGATGCGGTATTGCTTGCGCCCGAAGGGGCCAGCTTCCAGGGAGGGGAGACCACGTTCACCCTGGGTTCCGGCGAGCGCCCCGAACAGGGTGACGCCGTGCTGGCGAACGCGGGTACGCCCGATGACATCGCCGCCTTGCAGCAAGCGATTCTGGACGGGACCGACCCCACCAAGGCATTCGAGGCGTCGGCGGCGGGCGGAGCCCCGGCCGCAGGCAATGCGGGGGGCGTGGCTGGTGCCAGCGGCAACGGCGGTTTCGTCACGATCGATCGTACCGGTGATGCAACCATCTCCAGCGCAGGCTTTGACAGTGCGAACCCGGCTGGCGCGGCGCCGCTGGTGGATGCGCAAAGCAGCGAGGATGAGCTGGTCGACCTCACCGCTCCCGTTATCACCGTCTCTGCCCCCGACAACACCAACGATCGGACGCCGACCCTGACCGGTACCACGGATGCCCCCGCTGGCAGCACGGTGACTCTGCTGGTGACCGATGCCAACGGCAATCAGCAGACCCTGACCGCGACGGTACAACCGGATGGCAGCTTCAGCGTGGATGTCACCACACCGCTGGCCGAAGGGGGCTATCAGGTGACGGCTTCCGTGACCGATCCGGCCGGCAACACCGGCACCGCGACCGATGATGGCAGCGTGGACAGCACCGCGCCCTCGGCGCCACAAGTCGAAATCCAGGACGGCGCGGACAATGTCATCTCCGCCAACGAGCGCGAAAATGGGATGGATGTCATCATCCGGCTGCCGGGCGATGCCAAGGCTGGCGATCGTCTCGATGTGGACTGGAACGGTGATGGCGTGCCTGACTCCAGCAGAATTCTGACGACTGACGACATCGGCCGTACCCAGGTCACCCTGACCATCCCCACTACGGATCTGCCAGTCAACGGCCCCATCACTGTGGATGCCACCCTGACCGACCCTGCGGGAAACACCTCGCCCAAGGGGACCGACAATAGCGTGGTGAATGCCGCGCCTCTGCCGGGGGACGACCAGTTCACCGTGGCGGAGGATGGCACCGTCACCATCAATGTGCTTGGCAACGACACGGATGTGGATGGTGATCGCCTCACCATTACCGCCATCAACGGCCAGACCATTGCCGAAGGTGGCTCGGTAGCGATCAGCAATGGCTCCGTCACCCTGAGCAATGGCCAGCTGATCTTTACGCCGGCCCCGGATTTCAATGGCAGCATCGCGTTTGAATACACCATCACCGATGGCCTGAACAGCGCCACAGGTGGGGTGACGGGGACTGTTACGCCTGTCAACGATGCGGCTGTCATTACCGGCACCGACACCGGTGGCGTGGTGGAAGACGAAACCAACCCGATCCTGACCGAGACTGGCACCCTGAGCGTGACCGATGTGGACGGCGCCGATGAGGCCAAGTTTGTGGCCGGCAACGGCACCCCGAGTGCGGGTGCATTGGGCAGCCTGACCATCACCGAGACCGGTACCTGGAGCTACAGCGTCGACAACAGCAAGGTGCAGTACCTGGGCAAAGACGAGAGCAAGGTGGAAGTCTTTACCGTGTACGGCAAGGACGGCAGCAGCCACCAGGTGACGATCACCATCAACGGTGCCGACGACCAGTCGACCATTACCGTGACCGGCACGGACAAGGACGCTGGCGCGGTGACCGAGGACGTGGACACCAACCCGGCAGAGGCGGGGGTCCAGCTGACCGTGGGTGGTCATCTGACCATCAGCGACGCGGACCAGAACGACAAGCCGGCATTTGACACCACCCAGGTGGGCGCACCGCAGGGCGCGCTGGGCAGCCTGACCATCACCGAGACCGGTACCTGGAGCTACAGCGTCGACAACAGCAAGGTGCAGTACCTGGGCAAA
>NZ_JAAKNE010000202.1:0-3259 GCF_049170755.1 Aeromonas sp. 604176 | reverse complement strand
CAGGCGCTAACTAAAACCTTCCCTCTCATACTTCTGCTCTATGAATTTTATTGAACCCAACCCATCCGGAATTTTTTGCTGTTTCAATAATGAAATCCATGTCTATCAAATCACCATCGGACAATAATTCTTCACTCATTTCTACAGAACAATAAAAGCACTGTTCATTGTCTGCCCACCCAACAGTCGCTAGTGTGTAGACTTGCATATCTTCATGCAAACGGAGCCCAACAAATGGAACGAAGGGCAAGCTAAGCTCTTTGGCGCCAGCACAAAAACAGGTTTTATCCACATCTCGCACAATTAGCGAAAGTTTCACTTTGTAATTCATAGCAACAACGATCTCTCTTTTACGCTTCTGCTCCGTGCATCACCTGATCGAACATCACGCAGCAGGGGCTCTCCAGCCGGTAGAGGATGGCGGGGCGCTGTTTGCCGGTGCGCTTGCGGCCGGTATCAACCAGAATGTCGGCGCGATGGATCCGCTTGCGAAATGCCGCCGTATTCATGGGTGTTTGCAGGATGATTTCGAAGGCGCGCTGCACCTCGGAGAGGGTGAACTCGGGCCCCAGCAGTTGCAGCGGCAGGGTGCTGTAGCGGCTCTTGATCCGCAGCCGCTCCAACCCCTTGGCGATGAGCTGAACATGGTCGAAGGCGAGGCTCAGCCCCGGCAGGTTGGCGAGCGGATGCCAGCAACCGTGGATCGCTTCCACTTCCGGATCGACCAGACAGAGATAGACCAGGGTCGTGGACCAGCCGCGGGGATCCCGCTCCAGATTGCCGAGGGTGCAGACCTGCTCGCTGTAGCAGTGACCGAGCCCCCACTCCGCCAGCAGACGGCGCTGGGCGGCATCCAGATCCCGATCCTGGGTCTCGTCGATGCGCAGCGCCGGCAGTTGCCAGCAGTGGGCAAAGGGGGGGCGATCGCGGGTCTCGAGCAGTAGCTCGAGCCGCTCCTCATGCAACCGCAGCACCACCATATCCAGACTCATTCTCAGCATGCCGATCGCCCTGCTCGCCTTCCATTAATGTTTGGTAGATAATATCACACGAATAGTATGTGCAGGAGCCAATCATGGGAACCGTCGCCAGCCTGGATATTGATGCGCAGAAGGGCTTTACCCCCCTCTGCCCGAACGAACTGCCCGTTGCGGGCGGTGATGATATTGTGGCTGCGCTCAACGCTCAGGCCACCCTCGCCACGCTGCGGATCGGCAGCAAGGACTCTCACCCTGCCAATGCCGACTGGGCCGTTTCTGACCCCGCCGGCATGCTGCTGCCGCTGGATCTGCCCAACGCCGACCTCACCTGGCCGGTGCACTGCGTACCGGGCAGCAAGGGCTTTGAGCTGCTCGACGGCCTGCCCGCCCCCATCGACTATGACTTCTTCGTCTGGAAGGGGGTCGAACCGGATCTCCATCCCTACGGCACCTGCTTCCACGACCTGGCAGAACGGCGCAGCACCGGACTCATCGAATTCCTGCAAGCCCGCCAGGTCGATACCGTACTGGTCGGCGGCCTCGCCACCGACTACTGTGTCAAAACCAGCGTGCTGCAACTTCGCCGCGCCGGTTTCCGGGTGATCGTCCATCTCGATGCCTGCCGTGGCATCGCGCCCGCGACGGTTGCCAGCGCCCACACCCAGATGATTGAGGCTGGCGCCGAACTGGCCCAGACCCTGATCGATGTACAACGCCTGCTGGACGCCTGATATGCCACCGATTCTTACCAGCCTGCTCGACACCGACGCCTGCACGTTACATATGCGGCAGGGGAGCACCATCGTGCTCACCAGTCTGCGAGGAGCCTGATATGCCTCCAATCCTCACCAGCCTGCTCGACACCGATGCCTACAAGCTGCATATGCAGCAGGCGGTGTTCCATCGCTATCCGGATGCCGAGGTGGTAGCCGAGTTTCACAGCCGCAATGAAGAGGATCTGCTGCCCATGATGGGGCAGATCGAGGAGCAACTGCGCCTCGCCGGATCCCTGCGACTGACCAAGCCAGAGCTCGATTTTCTGGCCGAGCGCCCCTTCTTCACTCCTGACTACCTCGACCACCTGCGCCGCAAGCCGCTAGACGCCTCCCTGCTCAAGGTGTTCGAGCAGGATGGCCGCATCAATGTGCGGGTCGAGGGCCCCTGGCAGGATGTGATCCTGTGGGAAATCCCGGTGCTTGCCATCATCAGCGAGATGCGCAACCGCTTCCGCTACCCCCAGTTCGGCGTCAGCCATGCGCTGGAGCGGCTCGATCAGAAGATCGACAAGCTGGAGAAGGAGCTGAGCAGCGACGAGATGAGCGAGTTCAACCTCATCGACTTCGGCACCCGCCGCCGCTTCTCCCATGCGGTACAGGATGCGGTAGTGTGTCGCCTCAAGGAGCGGCTGCCGGCGTTTCGCGGCACCAGCAACTACATGCTGGCCCAGAAGTACAAGCTGCCCGCTGTCGGCACCCAGGCCCATGAGTGGTTCCAGGCACACCAGCAGCTCGGCTTCCCGCTGGAGCACAGCCAGCGCGCTGCCCTCACCAGCTGGCTGGACGAGTTCACCGACCATCTCGGCATCGCCCTGACCGACTGCATCACCATGGATGCCTTCCTGCGCGACTTCGACTTCGAGCTGGCCAGCAGCTATCAGGGCTTGCGCCACGACTCCGGCGATCCCGTAGTGTGGGGCGAGAAGGCGATTAGCCACTATCAGCGCCTCGGCATCGACCCCACCGACAAGACTCTGGTCTTCTCCGACGGGCTCAACCTCGACAAGGCGGTGCAGCTGTTCCGCCACTTCCGTGGCCGCATCAACACCAGTTTCGGCATCGGCACCAAGCTCACCTGCGATCTGCCCGGTGTCAGCCCGATGAACATCGTCTTCAAGCTGATCGAGTGCAATGGCGGCCCGGTCGCCAAGATCTCCGACAGCCCGGGCAAGACCCTCTGCCGGGATGCGGAGTTTATCCGCAACCTCAAACAGGCGTTCCACGTCGGGGTCTGATCTTCCCCAACACCAGAAAACAAAAAGCCCGCTGGTTCGCACCGGCAGGCTTTTTTAATCAACTCAAAAGGTATCAGTCTTTCTTGGCCAGCAGGAACTGCACCAGCTTGTTGAACTGCTCTTGAGAGGTGATGGATTCAATCTTCACCATGTACTTGCCGTTCACCAGGAAAGCCGGTACACCGCGAATGTTGTAGCTCTCGGTGTTGCGATCGAACTGGGAGACCATGCCGGAGACGGCGAAGCTGTCGACGGCACCGTCGAACTC
>NZ_JAAKNE010000201.1:0-3275 GCF_049170755.1 Aeromonas sp. 604176 | reverse complement strand
CCAGCCTGTTGCAGCGGCAGCTTGGACTCCTTGATCAGCTGGGCGGTGGAGACGCGGTCCATCACGAAGGCATCGATGCGACCCAGGGCGACATCCTGCTCGAAGGCGGAGTCATAGGTGCGGATATCGATCTTCTTGTTCGGGTCGTTCTTGCGCAGCAGCTCTTCGAAGTTGGAACCCAGGTTCACGGCAACGCTCTTGCCTTCCAGATCCTTGATGCCGTGGATGGTGCTATTGCCCTTGCGGACCACGATCTGGGCGCCGTCATAGACGTAAGGTTGGGAGAAGTCGTACTTCGCCTTGCGCTCGTCGGTGATGGTGATCTGGTTGGAGATGGTGTCGATGCGGCCGGTTTCCAGCATGCCGAACAGGCCGGAGAAGCTGGCGGTCACGAATTCGACCTTGTAGCCGGTGCGCTCGCCGATCTGGTTCCACATATCCACTTCAAACCCTTGCAGCTTGTCCTGCTTGACGAAGGTGAACGGGAAATATTTGCCAGACATGCCGACCTTGATGGTCTCCTGGGCGATGGCCTGACCGGACAGGGTGGCGAGCAGGATGGCTGCGCCGGAAATCAGTTTGATGGATGTTTTCATGGTGTTTCTCTCTCTCAATGTCTTGTATTTGTAGTTGTAATAACTGGTTTGGCCCTGATGTTATTGGAATAAAATTTAAAAAATAAATGACATTTGGTTATATGAAATAACAGGAGAGAAGCACGGGATCGACCAATCAGGACGGTGGATCAAGCTGTGGGTAACTTTGGGGATGAAATCCGATCCAAAGGCGCTGGATCCTTGAAAGTCAAGGATCTTATTTGCTGGATCCACCGGGCGATGGCTGGAGATCCGGCGGCTAAAAACGTAGAATAGCCGGTCTTTAGTTAATCAATCGACAGGAGTTTAGAGTGACTGCTTCGCTATGGCAGCAGTGCCTTAACCGGCTGCAAGATGAGTTGCCCTCGGCAGAATTCAGCATGTGGATCCGGCCGCTTCAAGCGGAGTTGAGTGACAATACTCTGACCCTGTATGCACCGAATCGCTTTGTTCTGGACTGGGTACGAGACAAGTATCTCATCCGGGTTAACGGCATCATCAACGAACTCTGCGGGGTCGACGGCCCCGCCCTGCGTTTTGATATAGGCAATCGTCCCCATCCTGTTGCTGTCGCCAGAGCGCCGGTACAGGGTGCCGCGCCTGTGAATAACTTGCAGAAGAGCTGGGAAAGCAAGGCTGAAGCCAAGCCCGAGCCGAACCACAAGAGCAACACCAACGTGAACTATACCTTCGAGAATTTCGTCGAGGGTAAGTCCAACCAGTTGGCGCGTGCGGCTGCCCGTCAGGTAGCGGACAATCCGGGTGGTGCTTACAACCCGCTGTTCCTCTATGGCGGCACCGGCTTGGGTAAAACCCACCTGCTGCACGCCGTTGGCAATGCCATCAAGGAGAGTAAAAAAGATGCCAAAGTCATCTATATGCACTCCGAGCGGTTTGTTCAGGACATGGTGAAAGCGCTGCAAAACAACGCCATTGAAGAGTTCAAGCGTTACTACCGCAGCGTCGATGCCCTGCTCATCGATGACATCCAGTTCTTCGCCAACAAGGAGCGCTCCCAGGAGGAGTTCTTCCATACCTTCAATGCCTTGCTGGAAGGTAACCAGCAGATCATCCTGACCTCGGATCGCTATCCGAAGGAGATCAACGGTGTCGAGGATCGCCTCAAGTCCCGCTTCGGCTGGGGCCTGACCGTGGCGATCGAACCGCCGGAGCTGGAGACCCGCGTCGCGATCCTGATGCGCAAGGCAGACGAGAACCAGATCCATCTGCCGGACGAAGTGGCATTCTTCATTGCCAAACGTCTGCGATCCAACGTCCGTGAACTGGAAGGCGCCCTCAACCGGGTGATAGCCAACGCCAACTTTACCGGCCGTGCCATCAACATCGATTTCGTGCGCGAAGCGCTGCGAGACCTGTTGGCACTGCAGGAGAAGCTGGTCACCATCGACAATATCCAGAAGACGGTGGCGGAGTACTACAAGATCAAGCTGGCGGATCTGCTCTCCAAGCGTCGTTCCCGCTCTGTTGCCCGTCCGCGCCAGCTGGCGATGGCACTGGCCAAGGAGCTGACCAACCACAGTTTGCCGGAGATAGGTGATGCCTTTGGTGGCCGTGACCACACTACCGTTCTTCATGCCTGCCGCAAGATCGAGCAGCTGAAGGAGGAGAGTCACGACATCAAGGAGGACTATTCCAACCTGATCCGTACCCTTTCTTCCTGATAACGGAATCGAGTGGACAGATGCAGCGCGAATATTCCAACCTGATCCGAATCTTTTCCTCCTAATCACAACGGAGAGCACAGATGCAGCTCGAAATTAGCCGTGAGGCCCTGTTACGTCCTCTGCAACTGGTGTCCGGCGCCCTCGGCGGCCGACCGACCCTGCCGATCCTCGGCAACGTGCTGCTTGATGTCAGCAACGGTCTGCTGTCACTGACCGGTACCGATCTCGAAGTAGAGATGATCGGTCAGGTCTATCTGAACGGGGCCAGCGAAGATGGCCGCACCACAGTACCGGCGCGCAAGCTGCTGGATATCTGCCGTGGTCTGCCGGAAGGCGCCGAGATCCGTCTCAATACCGAAGGGGAGCGCCTGATCATCCGGTCCGGTCGCTCCCGTTTCAACCTCTCGACCCTGCCGGCGACCGAGTATCCGAACATCGAGGATTGGGAATCCGTGCTCGAGTTCGATATCAGCCAGCTGGAGCTGAAGAAGCTGATCGATGCGACCCAGTTCTCCATGGCCAGCCAGGACGTGCGTTACTACCTGAACGGCATGCTGTTCGAGAGCGAAGGTCACGGTCTGCGCACCGTGGCGACCGACGGCCACCGTCTGGCCACCTGCCGCCGCGAGGTAGTAGGGGAATCGCTGCCCGATCATCAGGTTATCCTGCCGCGCAAAGGGGTGCTGGAGCTGGTGCGTCTGCTGGAGGCGGAAGACAAGCCGGTGCGGCTGCAGATCGGTCGCAGCAACCTGCGTGCTGCCCTCGACGGCTTCATCTTCACCTCCAAGCTGGTTGATGGCCGCTTCCCGGACTGGCGCCGCGTCATTCCGCGCAACAGCGACAAGGCGCTCATCGCCGGCCGTGAGGATCTGCGTCAGGCGTTTGCCCGCGCCGCCATCCTCTCCAACGAGAAATTCCGTGGGGTGCGTCTCAATCTGCAGGAAAACCTGCTGCGCATCACCGCCAACAACCCGGAACAGGAAGAAGCCGAAGA
>NZ_JAAKNE010000200.1:0-3412 GCF_049170755.1 Aeromonas sp. 604176 | reverse complement strand
GCCATGGCGGCACCCTGCTCGTGGCGACAGAGCTGATGGGCCAGACCACCGTCATACAGGGCATCGTAGACCGGCATGATGGCCCCGCCCGGGTAACCAAACACCTGGGTCACACCCTGTTTTTTGAGAGCCTGTACCAAAAACTGCGCGCCGTTCATGTGGAAAATCCTGTCCTTTGGTCGAAAAAAAACCCCCGGGCTGTGAGGCTCGGGGGTCGCTTGTTTCGTTCTGTCCGGTGGTGGGTCTATCCCTTGTTCCGTGCAGCTAAACGAGCCCCGAGCGGTGAGATAATAATCACCACTAGGACCACAATAATGCTGACGAAACGGGAGGCCATGTTCATAGTTACAACCGGAAATCCTGTGAAATTGGGGCGGTTTCTACCGCGAATGGCTATTAGAACTAGCACGGTGATTTTTATTGGGCAAGCCTTTTTTCTGTGACAACCCACTGATTTTGGCTATTCCCCAGCCGGAACTCTGGAATAAAAAACCAACAACAAGCAGTTAGTCAGAACATATATCAACTCAAGGACGGGATTTATGTCATTAGCTGTGGTTTATAGCCGTGCCAGCCTCGGGATCGCGGCCCCGCAAGTTACAGTGGAAGTTCACCTCTCCAACGGCCTGCCTGCCTTCAACATGGTCGGCCTGCCGGAAACCTCGGTGAAGGAGTCGCGAGACCGGGTGCGCAGCGCCCTGCTCAACGGCAATTTCGAGTTCCCGAGCAAACACATCACAGTCAATCTGGCTCCCGCCGATCTACCCAAGGAGGGGGGCCGCTTCGATCTGGCCATCGCCATCGGCATTCTCGCTGCTTCCAAGCAGATACCGGCAAAATACCTGCTCGATCATGAATTTTTGGGGGAGTTGGCCCTGACCGGCGAAATTCGCCCCGTGCTCGGGGTGCTGCCCGCCGTGCTCGCCTGCCGGGATGCGGGGCGCACTCTGCTGGTACCGCGGGAGAACGGCCCCGAAGCGTCCCTCATTCAGGATGCCGAAGTGCGCACCGCCCATCAGCTGCTGGCCGTCACAGCTTGGCTGGCAGGCCAGTACGAACTGCCGCTGCCGGATCCCCAAAGCGCGGAGAGCCTGCCCAATGTGCCGGATCTGCAGGATGTGATCGGCCAGTCACAGGCCAAGCGGGCGCTGGAGATCGCCGCCGCCGGCAGCCACAACCTGCTGTTCATCGGCCCGCCCGGCACCGGCAAGAGCATGCTGGCGAGCCGATTGCCCGGCATTCTGCCGCCGCTCAGCGAGCAGGAGGCGCAGCAGACCGCCGCCATCCACTCCATCGGCGGCCTCACTCCGCGCGCCGGTCACTGGCACCACAGACCCTATCGCACGCCCCACCACAGTGCCTCCGCAGTAGCGCTGGTGGGCGGCGGCAGCCACCCAAGGCCCGGCGAAATATCGTTGGCCCACAACGGGGTGCTGTTTCTCGACGAGCTGCCCGAATTCGAGCGCAAGGTGCTCGACTCCCTGCGCGAGCCACTGGAGACGGGGCACATCACCATCAGCCGGGCCGCCCGCCAGGTGGATTTTCCCGCCCGCTTCCAGCTGGTCGGCGCCATGAATCCCAGCCCCTGTGGCCACTATGGCGACGGCCAGACCCGCTCCAGCCCGGATCAGATCTTGCGCTACCTCGGCAAGCTCTCCGGCCCCTTTCTCGACCGCTTCGATCTGACTGTGGAAGTGCCACTACTACCCAAGGGGAGCCTGACCGGCAAGGCGGAGCGGGGGGAGTCGAGCCAGCAGATCCGCGATCGGGTACTGGTGGCACGGGAGCGCATGCTGAGTCGCAACGGCAAGCTCAACAACCTGCTGGATAGCCGTGAGATAGAGGATATTTGCCGCCTATCACCGCAAGATGCCGAATTTTTGGAGAACGCCATCCAGAAGCTGGGGCTCAGCATCCGGGCCTGGCATCGCATCCTGCGGGTGTCACGCACCATCGCCGATCTGGCCGGGCAACCCGCCATCGGCAAGGAGCATCTTATCGAGGCGCTCGGTTATCGCGCCATGGACCGGCTGCTGTCGCGACTGCGCAGCAGCTGACAGAAGGGAAAGGGTGAGTCCAACCCCGTAACGGCTCTGAATGGTCTCACGGGCAATCGGCTGATATTATGGCCACAGATCTGACCACTTGATGGCCCTTTATCGACAGCAAGACGGACCCGACTCATGCCCAACAAGCTGACAGAGCGACTGCGCGGCAGCCTCTCCACCCTGCTCTATTTTTTCAACACCCTCTTCTGGTTTGTCCCCATCTTTTCGCTGGGTCTGCTCAAGCTCCTGCTCCCCCTCAAGGGATGGCGCACCCTCTGCAACTGGCTGCTCGATGGCTGTGCCAGCTGCTGGATCGGTTTCAACAATCTGATCCAGAAAACCATCATCAAAACCCCTTTCGAGGTGGTCGGAGTGGACAAAGGGCACCGGAATGAGTGGTATATGGTGATTGCCAACCATCAATCCTGGGTCGACATACTGGTACTGCAGCGGGTTTTTAACCAAAAAATCCCCTTCCTGAAGTTTTTCCTCAAGAAAGAGCTGATTTGGGTACCTTTTCTCGGTCTGGCATGGTGGGCGCTCGACTTCCCCTTCATGCGGCGATATTCCAGGAAATTTCTGGAAAAGCATCCCCATCTGAAGGGAAAAGATATAGAGACAACCCGTAAAGCCTGTGCCAGGTTCCGCCACATTCCGGTGAGTGTGATGAACTTCGTCGAAGGCACCCGCTTCACCAAGGGCAAACATCAGAAGCAGGGTTCGCCCTATCGTCACCTGCTCCACCCGAAAGCAGGCGGCATCGCCTTTACCCTGGCAGCCATGGGTGACCAGTTGCATCAACTGGTGGATGTCACCATCGCCTATCCGGACGGCATTCCCAGCTACTGGGACTTCATGTGTGGCCGGGTCGGGCAAATCAAGGTTCAGGTCCGCTATTTGCCGATCGACCGCAAGCTGGTGGGGGATTACTTCAATGACCCCGAGTTCCAACAAGAGTTTCAACAGTGGTTGAACGGGATCTGGCACGAGAAGGACCAGACCCTGAACCAGCTGCTGGCAACCAAGGCGCAGTAAACACTCATGTTATCCATGCTTCCCGGCCCGCTGGTGCTGCTCATCAGCGCCGGCCTGACCATTCTCTTTACCGCCTTGTGCGCCAGCCTGATCCTGCTGGTTTCGCTGGCCAAACTGCTGCTGCCCGTGCCAGCCTTTGGCCGCGCCTGCAGCCGACTCAACAACCGCTTCATGCGCCTGTGGCTGGCCTGCAACGCGCTGGTGATCCGCCTCACCACCCGCATCGACTGGCAGGTGGAGGACAGCACCCGGCTGCGCAAGGATGGCTGGTATCTCATCATCAGCAACCACATGAGCTGGACCGACATCGTGGTGCTCGGCCACCTGTT
>NZ_JAAKNE010000199.1:0-3502 GCF_049170755.1 Aeromonas sp. 604176 | reverse complement strand
GAGATGAGGCCGAGGGCGAAGATGAGCTTGAGGCGCACCTCCAGCTGGCCGAGGGGGCCGCTCTGGTTGAGCAGGGGTTCGATGGCGTATTTGACGGCATACTCCTCCTGACGAAACGCGCGTCGCATCAGGGAGTCGACCGCCTCTTCCAGGATGGTCACGGCTTCGAGAAAGAAGCCGCGGGGGCCATCCTGCTCGTTCAGTCGTTCCAGTACTTCATCTTCCTGGTGTGTGGTCATAGGTGCATTGGGTCCAGCTGACAGGGAGAGAGTGGGCCTCTCTCCCGGTTTCTATCATATGGGGCACATTCCCTTGCCATTCAAGCGCTTGGCGCACTATCAGTGGTGGCTGAATGCGCCGCAAGCAGGGTCATTACAGGGTTTCGTAACGGGCGACGATGGCGCGAACCACCTCGCTCTCTTCATCCAGTCCGGTGACGCGGGCCAACGCTTTGGCCGGGCCAAGCTCCGCCAGCAGGGCTTGCAACTCCACCGCCTGCGGGTCATCGGCATTGCGATAGTGGAGCGCCGCGGCGATCCCCTCCTGCAACTGATCGCTCGGCAGGCCGTACTCCAGGGTGCCCAGCAGCGGCTTCACCAGTCGATCTCCCGCCGCCAGCTTGCGCAGCGGCTGACGACCGACCCGGTCAATCTCGTCCACCAGATAGGGGTTGGCGAAGCGGGCCAGGATCTTCTCGATATAGGCGGCGTGCAGGCGCGGGTCGAAGCCGTAGCGTTTTACCAGTACGGCACCGCTCTCCTCCATGGCGCGGCGTACCTTGCTGCGGATCACCGGATCCTCGATCGCCTCGCGCACTGTGCGGTAGCCCCGCAGTTTGCCGAGGTAGGCGGTGACGATGTGGCCGGTGTTGAGGGTGAACAGCTTGCGCTCGACGAAGGCCATCAGGTTGTCGGTGGGCTCCATGCCCGCCACCTGTGGCAGCTCCCCCTTGAACTGGGTCTGGTCGACGATCCACTCGCTGAAGCTCTCTACCGTCACTTCCAGCGGGTCATCGTTGGCAGCCGCGGCGGGCGGCACGATGCGATCCACCGCCGAGTCGACGAAGCCGATACAGGATTCGAGCGTGGCATGATACGCGACCGGCAGGTACTTGAGTACCTCCCGCTTGAGGTGGCTTGTGCCGCGTACCATGTTTTCACAGGCGATGACGTTGAGCGGTGTCAGGTTGCCAGCATCGAAACGGGCTTGCAGCCCCTTGGCCAAGGTGCTGGCAATCTTGTCCAGAATGTTGGGGCCCACTGCCGTGGTGACCAGATCGGCGGTGATGATGCGGGCGATCACCTCGTGACCGGCGGAACTGACCGCTGCCACGTTGCGCACCACGTCCAGCTTCTGATCCGCACCTACCACATGGACCTTGTACTCCTGACGGTGGTTGAGCTGGTCGATCAGGGTGTCGTTGACGTCGGCGAAGGTGACCTGATGGCTGGCATCCGCCAGCACTTTGCCGATAAAGCCGCGACCGATGTTACCAGCACCAAAATGCAATGTTTTCATGATATTAACCTCTTGAACCAAAGACGATGAAAGATGATTACGCAGCCTGTTCGGCACCCAGCAGATCCAGGAAGGCCTGGGGATCCGTGGTGCTGGCCAGCCGGTCGATGAGACCGGGTTCATCCAGTGCATTGGTCAGGCGGGTTATTACCTGCATGTGTTCGTCGTTGCGGGCGGCGATGCCGATCACCAGCCGCGCTACCTCATCGGCAGCCTCGCCAAAGGCGACCCCGGCCGGGTACTGGCAGATGACGATGCCGGTACGCTTCACAAACTCCTTGGCGGCGATGGTGCCGTGGGGCACGGCGATGGATTCGCCGAGGTAGGTGGAGACCAGTTGTTCGCGCTCCAGCATGGCGTTGACGTAGTCGGGCGCCACGTAGCCGCGCTCTGCCAGCAGTCGGCCAGCGGTCAGGATGGCGGCCTCCTTGTTGTCCGCTTTCAGTCCCAGATGCACGTCATGACGGCTCAGGGTAAAGACTTCGGCTGCCTGCGGCTCGTAGCTGTCGTCGTTGGCGGCCACCAGCAATTGTGGGTTGGCGACGTCATCGTTGGCGGCGCGGCTCAGGCTCTGTACCAGCTCCTGATAGAGGCCGTTGTCGAGGAAGTTGGTGAGCGAGATATGGTGAGCGTTCGGCGCATGGCGACGGGCCCGCTCGGTCAGATCCTTGTGGGTGATGACCCAGTCCACCTGATCGTCGAGCTGATCGATGGCGCGGTTGGTGACGCTGATATCGAGTCCGGCGGCCTGTACCCGCTTGCGCAGCATGCCGGCGCCCATGGCGCTGGAACCCATGCCCGCATCGCAGGCGACCACGATATTGCGCACCGCCATCAGTTCACCGCCCGGCTTCTTGGCTGCTGCGGTTTCGGGCTTGCCGCCCTTCATGGCTTTCATCTTGCGAGTGGCTTCACCGAGGGCATCGGCCTCGTCGGCTTCCGGCTGCTGGGCGCGGACGAACACGGCAGCAACCAGGAAGGAGACCAGAGTGGCGGCTGTGATGGAGAGCAGCACCCCGATCAGGGAGGCCTTCGGCGTCATCAGCAGCACGGCGAAGATTGAGCCCGGTGAGGCAGGGGAGACCAGACCTGCGTTGAACAGGGTCAGGGTAAAGACCCCGGTCATGCCGCCGGCGATCACCGCCAGAATGAGGCGCGGGTTCATCAGCACGTACGGGAAGTAGATCTCGTGGATGCCGCCGAAGAAGTGAATGATGGAGGCACCTGCAGCGGACTGCTTGGCGGCGCCACGACCGAACACCATGTAGGCCAGCAGTACGCCCATGCCCGGGCCCGGGTTCGCTTCAATCAGGAAGAAGATGGAGCTGCCGTGCTCGGTCGCCTGCTGGATCCCCAGCGGCGAGAAGATGCCGTGGTTGATGGCGTTGTTGAGGAACAGGATTTTGGCCGGTTCGACAAAGATGGAGGTGAGCGGCAACATGTGGTTATCCACCAGGAAGCCGACGCCACCGGCCAGCACGCCGGAGAGCACCTTGACGAAGGGGCCGATCACGAAGAAGGCGAGGATTGCCAGCAGCATGCCGATAAGACCGGCAGAGAAGTTGTTGACCAGCATCTCGAAGCCGCTCTTGACGCGACCGTCCATCGCCTTGTCGAAGCGCTTGATGGCCCAGCCACCGAGCGGGCCGACCATCATGGCACCCATAAACATCGGGATGTCGGTCCCCACGATGACGCCCATGGTGGTGATGGCACCGACCACGCCGCCACGATCACCGCCCATCAGCTTGCCGCCGGTGTAGCCAATCAGCAGCGGCAGCAGGTAGGTGATCATGGGGCCGACCAGCTTGGCCAAGGTTTCATTGGGCAGCCAGCCGGTGGGGATAAAGAGGGCGGTAATAAAGCCCCAGGCGATGAAGGCGCCTATGTTGGGCATCACCATATTGGACAGGAAGCGTCCAAAATTCTGTATCTTGACTTTGGTATCCGGTGATAACATGTCGGGACCCCGTTTTAAGCCTGT
>NZ_JAAKNE010000198.1:0-3553 GCF_049170755.1 Aeromonas sp. 604176 | reverse complement strand
AACGGCATGAAGCTGACTGCCCTGATCGAAGATGAAGTGGTGTACAGCAAGACCTACTACTCCATCGGTGGTGGCTTTATCGTTGACGAAGAGAACTTCGGCAAGGCTGACAGCGGCGACATGTCCGTACGCTATCCGTTCAAGAGCGCCGCTGAGCTGGTTGCCCATTGCAGCCAGACCGGTCTCTCCATCTCTGCCCTGATGATGGAAAACGAGAAGTGCTTCAACACTCCGGAAGAGATCTACAAGAAGTTCGGCAAGATCTGGAACACCATGCGCGAAGGTATCGAGCGCGGCTGCCGTACCGAAGGCGTGCTCTCCGGCCCGCTGCGCGTACCCCGTCGTGCCGCGCCGCTCTACCGTCAGCTCAACACCAACGAGAACCTCTCGAGCGATCCGATGAACATCGTTGACTGGGTCAACATGTTCGCTCTGGCCGTGAGTGAAGAGAACGCTGCCGGTGGCCGCGTGGTCACTGCACCGACCAACGGCGCTGCCGGTATCATCCCGGCCGTACTGGCTTACTACGACAAGTTCATCCAGCCGGTTGGCCGCGACGAGTACACCCGTTTCTATCTGGCTGCCGGTGCCGTCGGCATCCTCTACAAGATGAACGCCTCCATCTCCGGCGCCGAAGTGGGCTGTCAGGGTGAAGTGGGTGTCTCCTGCTCCATGGCCGCTGCCGGTCTGACCGAGCTGATGGGCGGTAGCCCGGAGCACGTCTGCGAAGCTGCCGAGATCGGCATGGAACACAACCTGGGTCTGACCTGTGATCCGGTTGCCGGTCAGGTACAGGTGCCTTGCATCGAGCGTAACGCCATCGCAGCCATGAAAGCGGTCAACGCCTCCCGTATGGCCCTGCGTCGTACCTCCAAGCCGCGCGTCTCCCTGGACAAGGTGATCGAGACCATGTACATCACCGGCAAGGACATGGACTCCAAGTACCGTGAAACCTCCCGTGGCGGTCTGGCCATCAAGGTGATGCAGGTTGCTTGCGAATAAGGGTTGCGCCCTCATCTGAACAAAGGCGGGATATCCCGCCTTTTTTATTGCCCGAATGGGACGCCGGGCACTTATACCGGGATACCGACCATTTCACTGTAGGGCGTCGCGGATATACCCCTGCTACGCCACCGCAATGCGGATTGCCTTGTCTAAATGCCTCTCTAATTACGTACCTTGATTAACTCGTCTCAATGGATTGGAAGCGACGTTCTACCCTGCCAGTAACCTTTACCCGCTATCTTGCCCCTGTCACAGTTTCACAACTAATCGATATCGAGATGGCCCCTCAGCTCAATCCCCTCCACTTTGGGCATACCCTTGTTTGGCAAGACGCGGTTACCGCTCACCCTGCGGATTATCACGCCGCCACGAAAGTGCCACCTATGTGGCACTTTCGAGATCAGGGCAAACAATCAAGTACACAAACAGGGGGTTAGCTCATCACTTTGGTCACAGCGCATCGCGCAAACTGGTTTTAGCACCGTTATCACCGCCCTCTTTACGCCCTATTTGATGTACAGTGGAGGCCAAAAAAGCGCCCAAGGAAGGGGCTGAAAATAATCGATGAATTGGCCAATAGCCGTTGAAATGGAGGATATGAGCGTGCGCTACTCGCTATTTTTGTGAGCGCCAGCAAAGGTTGAGGATATGGTGTTGGGAGCAGATTGACTTTCTATTTAAACAGCGAAAAGTGAATATCACCAAAGGGAGGGTTTAATTTGGCCAGATCCTGTCACGGGATTATCGCAGGCCACCTCTCCGGGGCCGGAATGCGTCATGCAGAGTCACAAAGAATTAGCCCCGCTGGGCAGAACACACAACGGGGCAGGATATTCAGGATGGTTTTTTCAGGCTGGCCTTGTGCTGCTCCAGCAAATTTTCGGGAGGCGGTGGCACCTGCAGGTAGAACCCCTGGTTGGTCAGCGCGGCCATCACCTTGCCGACATCAGCCAGCCCCAAGGGCTTGGCCGGATCCAGCTTGGTCATCAGCACCAGCTCGGGACGCCCGAATGCGCTCAGCAGTGGCTCGGGAACACGGGAGAAATCCTCTCTTTTTTCAACAAAAAGGTAGGTCTCGGCTTTTTTGCGACTTTTATAGACTGCACACAACATGGAAATTGATATAATCCGACGAGTTTATTGCCTCTGATGGGGGCAAACTATAACATCAGGAATTGAATAACAATAACGGATTAGCATCTCTGCCTCGGGGAAGATTCATGGTTGAGCGCGATAACGAATTGAAAGGGACCACCTTCACTATTTCTGTGTTGCATATCAGCGATGGCGAGCCTGAGCGGATACGTCAGTTGTTGGCCGAAAAAGTGGCCCAGGCACCCTACTTTTTTAATTGCGCACCGCTGGTGATCAATGTTTCCCGACTGGAACATATTCCCGATTTCGAACAGCTCAAGGAGCTGGTGGAGTCCGAAGAGTTTGTGCTGGTCGGCATCACGGGGGCGCGCAGTGAAGAGATGAAGACAGCCGCCAAGGCGGTGGGACTGGCCGTGATGGCCTCGGGCAAGAGTCGCAAGAGCGAACCGGAACCCGAGCCTGCCCCCGCGCCAGCCGTCCCAGAGGTGGTTCCCGAGCCCGAACCCGCCCCCTTGATCCCGAGCAAGGTACATGTGGGACCGGTTCGTTCCGGCCAGCAGATTTACGCCGCCGGCACCTCGCTGGTGGTGCTGGGATCCGTCAGTCCGGGAGCTGAAGTGCTCGCCGATGACAGCATTCATATTTATGGCACCCTGCGTGGCAGAGCCATTGCCGGTGCCCGGGGAAACACCCAGGCCCGGATCTATTGCCAGCAATTACAGGCCGAGCTGCTCTCCATCGCGGGCACATTCCAGCTGAGCGATGCATTGCCGGCAGGCCTGATCCAGCAACCGGTACACGTCCGGCTGGACAACGAACAACTCCGAATAGACCGTATCAAATAGAGTTACAAGGAAGCGAGAATGGCGCGAATCATAGTCGTTACATCGGGTAAAGGTGGCGTTGGCAAGACCACAACCAGTGCGGCCCTGAGCACCGGCTTAGCCCAGCGTGGTCACAAGACAGTGGTCATTGACTTTGACATCGGTCTGAGAAACCTGGATCTCATCATGGGCTGCGAGCGGCGCGTGGTGTATGACTTCGTCAACGTCATCAATGGGGAAGCAAACCTCAATCAGGCGCTGATCAAGGACAAACGCTCGGAAAATCTGTTTATCCTGCCCGCCTCCCAGACCCGGGACAAAGATGCCCTCACCCGTGAGGGGGTCGAGAAGATCCTGGATCAGCTGGCGGAGATGAAGTTCGATTACATCGTCTGCGACTCCCCGGCAGGGATCGAGGCAGGCGCACTGATGGCGCTCTATTTTGCCGACGAAGCGATCGTCACCACCAACCCGGAAGTCTCTTCCGTGCGTGACTCCGACCGCATCCTTGGTATCCTGGCCTCCAAGTCCCGCCGCGCCGAGCGTGGCGAAGACCCCATCAAGGAGCACCTGCTGCTGACCCGCTACTGCCCGACCCGCGTCAACCGCGGCGACATGCTGAGCGTGCA
>NZ_JAAKNE010000197.1:0-3613 GCF_049170755.1 Aeromonas sp. 604176 | reverse complement strand
TGCCACCAGCTTTCTCGCTGCAAAACGGATAGAACAGCAGGCCAAACTGGCTGGCTGGGAGCTCACCCTCGACGTCGGCTCCAGCGTGCAGCCTCGCCAAGTACCGAGCAAGGAGCAGATTGCCGCCGCCGATCTGGTGCTGGTTGTCGCCAGTGCCCCGGTGGATCTCGCCGCCTATGATGGCAAGCGAGTCTATCAGGGCAGCATGGATCTCGCCCTGCAGGATCCGGCTGCCTTGCTGGAAGCCGCAACCAGCGGTGCCAGCGTCTATCGTCATCAAGCCGCGCCCGCTGCCGCCAAACCGGCCGCCGTTGGCAAGCACATTGTGGCAGTGACAGCGTGCCCGACTGGCGTAGCCCACACCTTTATGTCGGCAGAAGCGCTGGAGACCATGGCCAAACAGCTGGGTTATCAGATCCGCGTTGAGACCCAAGGCTCGGTCGGTGCCCAGAACGCCCTGACTGCCGAGGAGATTGCCGCTGCCGATCTGGTGTTCCTCGCCACCGATATCGAAGTGGACATGGCGCGCTTTGACGGTAAGCCGGTCTATCGTACCAGCACGGGCGCGGCATTGAAGAAAACCCGCGTCGAGATCGACAAGGCGTGGAATGAGGCGACACTGTATCGCCACAGCGGCGCCAGCCAACCCAAGAAAGAGGAAAAAGCCGGCCCCTACAAGCATCTGCTGACCGGCGTCTCCTTCATGCTGCCGATGGTGGTGGCGGGCGGCCTTATCATCGCGCTCTCGTTCGTATTCGGTATCGAAGCGTTCAAGGTGGAAGGCACTCTGGCCGCCGCTCTGATGAAGATCGGTGGTGGCTCAGCCTTCGCCCTGATGATCCCGGTGCTGGCCGGTTACATTGCCTACTCCATCGCTGACCGTCCGGGTCTCGCCCCCGGCATGATCGGCGGCATGCTGGCAAGCTCGCTGGGTGCCGGTTTCCTTGGCGGCATCGTGGCCGGTTTCCTGGCCGGTTACAGTGCCAAGTACCTGAGCGACAAGGTACGTCTGCCGAATACCCTAGAAGCGCTCAAGCCCATCCTGATCATTCCGTTGGTGGCCAGCCTCTTTACCGGTCTGGTGATGATCTACGTAGTGGGTGGTCCGGTGGCTAGCATCATGAATGCCATGACAGAGTTCCTCAACAACATGGGCTCTGCCAACGCCGTGCTGCTGGGTGTCATCATCGGCGCCATGATGTGCTTTGACATGGGCGGCCCGGTCAACAAGGCGGCTTACGCCTTCGGTGTCGGCCTGCTGGCCTCCAAAACCTATGCCCCCATGGCTGCTGTGATGGCCGCCGGTATGGTGCCGGCACTGGGCATGGGAATTGCCACATTCCTGGCCCGTACCAAGTTCATCAAGGCGGAGCAGGAAGCGGGAAAAGCATCCTTCGTACTGGGTCTGTGCTTTATCTCCGAGGGGGCCATTCCGTTTGCCGCCAAGGATCCGATGCGCGTCATCCCGGCCTGTATGGTTGGCGGCGCCCTGACCGGTGCACTTTCCATGCTGTTCGGCTGCGAACTGATGGCACCCCACGGCGGTCTGTTTGTGCTGTTCATCCCGCACGCCATCAGCAATGTCATGATGTATATCGTGGCCATTGCAGCAGGCTCGCTGCTGACCGGGGTCTCCTACGCCATGCTCAAGCGCGGCGAAGAGCAGGCCAAGCTGGCCACGGCATAAGCCTCGCCACCCGGCAAGACGTCATAACCAAGAGCGGCCTGTGGGCCGCTTTTTGTTTTGTCGGGAGGATAGGTAACCTGTGAGGGGAAGATAGGGAGTGGTTAAAACTCCCAGCCTTGTTGTTCTGGCAACTGGGGTTGCGCTCCTTCCAGCGCTTTTCGCCGCGCAGCCTCAACCCGCGCCTTGCGGGCGCGACACAGACGCATTACATCCTGTTGCTGGGCCGGGCTCATTTTCTGCCAGTTGAAACGCTCCTCGCGATTGCGCAGGCATCCTTTGCAATAGCCCTTGTTGTTCACCTCGCAGACCCCGATACAGGGGCTCTGCAACGGGAATATTTCGAGCTGTTCCATCCATTACCTCGCATATCCTGTCACCTTGTTATAACCCAGCATCCTCCCTTTGGAAAAATCTCTCTTCAAGTGATTGATGTCGTTTGCTTTCCCCCTGCAAATTTGGCATCTTGCCGCCGAGCAGGACTCTTGGTGTTAAATGAGGACATATGAACAAACACGGATTCTGGCTGACCGCGATAGTGCTGGGGTTGGCCGGGTGTGCGGGTAACTCTGACAAAGCAGAGGTGCCCAAAAAACAGACTGATGACAGATGTTTTCTCAACTGCGAGGCGCCGGAAAATCTGGGCAAGCAGTATCTGGACGGTACCTTGCCGGGGGATCTGGTGCGGGTCGAGCGGGTCAACAGTCGTGCCAGTGCCGATTACAGCAAATTTGGCCCCCAGAGTCGCATTGTCATGCAGCGTTCAGGGCGGATGGCGAGCCGTTATGGTGAACTATATCGTCTGCTCTCCCGCTGGGTAGCGAACGGCGGCAATCCTGCCGACATCACCCGTTACGGTATCAGCCTGGCTCAGCTGGGCGGCGCCGATCGCATGGGCAACGTGCTCTTTACCGGTTACTACTCGCCGGTGCTGGAGGTGCGTCACCGCCCCGATGCCAAATACAAATATCCCATCTATGCCATGCCAAAATGTGGCGGTCGCTGTCCGACCCGGGCACAGATCCACCAGGGCGCCCTTGCCAACCGCGGGTTGGAGCTGGGTTACAGCAAATCCCTTATCGACAACTTCCTGATGGACGTACAGGGATCGGGCTTTGTTCACTACGGTGACGACGATAGGCTGCAATATCTGGGTTACAGCGGCAAGAACGGCCACGGCTATGTGAGCATTGGCCGGGTGCTGATTGACCGCGGTGAAGTGCCCAAGGAGCAGATGTCGATGAAGGCCATCAAGGAGTGGGCCAACCAGCAACCTGAGCACAGGGTCAAGGAGCTGGTAGAGCAGAACCCCTCCTATGTCTTCTTCGAGCGTCGCCCGACTAATGATGTGATCGGTGCCGCCGGTATCCCGCTGCTGCCGCTGGCGGCCGTCGCTGCCGACAAGACCCTGCTGCCGATGGGTACCCCGATCCTGGCCGAAGTTCCCTTGCTCGATAAAGAGGGCAACTGGACCGGCAAGCACCAGCTGCGCTTGTTGATTGCGCTGGATGTGGGCGGGGCGGTGAAGAAGGGTCACCTCGATCTCTACCACGGCATGGGTGAGAAGGCAGGTGTCGCGGCCGGTCACTACAAGCACTTTGGCCGTGTCTGGAAGCTGGGCCTGCACCACGGGCCGACTGCTGCCCCCTGGTTGTAATACTCTGAGGGTTTGGGCGTCTGTCATCGGGCGCTCGAGCAAAGATGAATGTCTAGTCCTGAAATAGGTTTACACATTTTCAACTAGCATTTTTCTACTCAGAACCCCCTATGTACCGCATCGGGGGTTCTGTATTTCAACGCATGATGCGGCCGCTCCACGTTGTAAATATCCACCGCTTCACGCACCATTTTTCGCGCTTGCGTCAAATCCTGCGGGCTTTGCAACAATAACTCTCCTTTCAAAATCCCGTTCACCCGCTCCGCCAACGC
>NZ_JAAKNE010000196.1:0-3663 GCF_049170755.1 Aeromonas sp. 604176 | reverse complement strand
TTACAGACCCAACTTCTTGTGCAGGTAGTGGATATTGGTGCCACCGTGCTGGAAGTTTTCGTCTTTCATGATCTCTTTTTGCAGCGGTACGTTGGTCTTGATCCCTTCCACTACCAGCTCGTCCAGCGCATGGCGCATGCGGGCGATGGCAATGTCACGATTCTCGCCGTAGCAGATCAGCTTGCCGATCATCGAATCATAGTGGGGCGGTACCTTGTAACCGGCATAGATGTGGGAGTCCCAACGCACGCCCAGACCACCCGGCGCGTGGAAGCGCTGCACCAGACCCGGAGAGGGCATGAAGGTGGCCGGATCTTCCGCGTTGATCCGGCACTCGATGGCATGACCACGGATGCGGATATCCTGCTGGGTGATCGACAGGGGCTGACCGGCGGCGATGCGCAGCTGCTCCTTGATCAGATCGATACCGGTGACCATCTCGGTGACCGGATGCTCAACCTGGATACGGGTGTTCATTTCGATGAAATAGAACTCGCCATTCTCGTACAGGAACTCGAAAGTACCCGCACCGCGGTAGCCGATCTCGATACAGGCGCGCACACAGCGCTCGCCGATGAACTTGCGCATTTCGGCGGTGATGCCGGGTGCCGGCGCCTCTTCCACCACTTTCTGGTGGCGACGCTGCATGGAGCAGTCACGCTCGCCCAGATAGAGGGCGTTGCCCTGGCCGTCTGCCAACACCTGAATTTCGATGTGGCGCGGGTTTTCCAGGTACTTCTCCATGTAGACCATGTCGTTCTTGAAGAACTGGCCTGCTTCGGATTTGGTTAGGGCAATGGCGGAGGCTAGCTCGGCCTCGCTGCGTACCACGCGCATGCCACGACCACCGCCGCCACCGGCAGCCTTGATGATCACCGGATAGCCGATGCGCTTGGCAATAGCGGCATTGCGCTTGGTGTCGTTGTCCACCGGACCGTCAGAGCCCGGTACACACGGTACGCCTGCCTTCTTCATCGCTTCGATGGCGGAGACTTTGTCACCCATCAGGCGGATGGTCTCGGCGCGCGGGCCGATGAAGATGAAGCCGGATTTTTCGACCACTTCGGCAAAATCGGCGTTCTCGGAAAGGAAGCCGTAACCCGGGTGGATGGCCACGGCACCGGTCACCTCGGCGGCGGCGATGATGGCCGGAACGTTGAGGTAGGAGTCGGTACTGGCTGGTTTGCCGATACAGATGGATTCGTCGGCCAGCAGCACATGTTTGAGCTCCCGGTCGGCGGTGGAGTGAACGGCCACTGTCTTGATCCCGAGCTCTTTGCAGGCGCGCAGGATCCGCAGGGCAATTTCACCGCGGTTGGCGATGACTACTTTGTCCAACATGGGTGGCGATTTCCCTTATTCGATGATGAACAGCGGCTCGTCAAATTCGACGGCCTGACCATTTTCAACCAGGATCGCTTTGATCACACCGGCCTTGTCAGACTCGATTTGGTTCATCATTTTCATGGCTTCGACGATGCACAGGGTATCGCCGACATTGACTTGCTGACCCACTTCCACGAACGGCTTGGCTTCCGGGCTGGAGGAGCGGTAGAAGGAGCCAACCATGGGAGAGCGCATCAGGTGACCGCTCGGTGCGGCATCTGCGGCCGGCGCAGCGGCAACCGGGGCGGCGGCTGGAGCGGCAACCGGAGCGGCTGCTTGCTGCATGATCATCTGCGGTGCGGCAGTGACCTGGCCTGCGAAGTTGCGGCTGATGCGAACGGACTCTTCACCTTCGGAGATCTCCAGTTCGGCGATGCCGGACTCTTCAACCAGTTCAATCAGCTTCTTGATTTTGCGGATATCCATTAGCATTCTCTTTCTTCTTTATCTGATCAGTGATTATCAAGCCGCGTGCAGATGGCGCACGGCCGCGGTTAAAGCGAATTGATAGCCATCGGCCCCCAGACCACAAATGACCCCTTTGGCGACATCAGACAGATAGGAGTGATGACGAAACGGCTCCCTGGCATGAACGTTTGACAGGTGAACCTCGATAAAGGGGATGGCGACACCCAGCAGCGCATCGCGGATGGCGACGCTGGTGTGGGTGAAGGCGGCCGGATTGATGATGATGAAATCCACCTGACCCATGGCCTGATGGATGCGGCTGACCAACTCATGTTCGGCGTTGGATTGCAGATGTTCCAGAGTGACACCGAGTTCGCTGGCGTTGAGCTTCAGATCGGCGACGATCTCATCGAGCGTCTTGCTGCCGTAGATACCCGGTTCCCGCTTGCCCAGCAGATTCAGGTTTGGACCGTTGAGCAGGAGAATTCGGCGATGTTGCGACATATTGAGTGCATCCTCGATGATCATGCTGCTATCTGTCAGCTATCTTGTGGACTACCTGAAATCTAGCCATTTTCTGCGCAAATCGGTGTGCCCTGGCACACAGATTTCGCAATTATATTGATTTCGTGAAAATTAGCAGCATTTTACTGGTCTAATCTCTACATCTGCCTATTTATTGATCTCTCTCGCTCCTGGATCGAGGTTCCGGTAACACAGGCTGTTTGCACCGTCCCGAAAACAACAAAGCCGGCACAGGGCCGGCTTTGTCGAGCAACAAACGAAGCGGGATCAGGCTGCTTCCGACTTCTCGCGGATGAGTTTGTCTACTACGCCCGGATCCGCCAAGGTGGAGATATCCCCCAGGCTGTCGGTCTCGCCGGTGGCGATCTTGCGCAGAATTCGCCGCATGATCTTGCCGGAACGGGTCTTCGGCAGCCCCTCCGCCCAGTGAATGACATCTGGCGTGGCGATGGCACCGATCTCCTTGCGCACCCACTCCTTCACCTCTTTGTGCAGCTCACGGCTCGGCTCTTCCCCGGCGATCAGGGTGACATAGGCATAGATGCCCTGACCCTTGATCTCGTGAGGAACCCCCACCACCGCGGCTTCGGCGATCTTGGGATGGGCCACCAGCGCCGATTCAATTTCGGCGGTACCCATGCGGTGGCCGGAGACGTTCAGTACATCATCCACCCGTCCGGTGATCCAGTAGTAGCCATCGGCATCGCGACGGGCACCGTCGCCAGTGAAGTAGCGGCCGGGGAAGGTGGAGAAGTAGGTCTGCTCGAACCGCTCGTGATCGCCGAATACGGTGCGCATCTGACCCGGCCAGGAGTCGGTGATCACCAGATTGCCCTCGGTGGCCCCCTCCAGCGGTTCGCCCATGTTGTCGACCAGCGCAGGTTGCACCCCGAAGAAGGGTTTGGTGGCTGAGCCGGGTTTCAGGTCGGTGACGCCGGGCAGCGGCGTAATCAGGATGCCGCCGGTCTCGGTCTGCCACCAGGTATCGACAATGGGGCAGCGTTCGTCGCCGATGGTGCGGTAGTACCACTCCCAGGCTTCCGGGTTGATGGGTTCACCCACCGAGCCCATGATGCGCAGGCTCTGGCGCGAGGTGCCGGTGACCGCTTCGTTGCCCTTGGCCATCAGGGCGCGGATGGCAGTAGGGGCGGTATAGAGAATGGTGACCTGGTGCTTGTCCACCACCTGACTCATGCGGTTGGTGGCCGGGTAGTTGGGCACCCCTTCGAACATGATGGTAGTGGCGCCGTTGGCAAGCGGCCCGTAGACCAGATAGGAGTGACCAGTGACCCAGCCCACATCGGCGGTACACCAGTAGATGTCCTCTTCGTGGTAGTCGAACAC
>NZ_JAAKNE010000195.1:0-3728 GCF_049170755.1 Aeromonas sp. 604176 | reverse complement strand
AATCGTTGAACTGTTTGAACCGGCTATCGGCTCCCTGACTGAAGCGTCCACCCCAAAGTGCCATACTGCTCTCCTTGAATGCGTTGTCGGTAGGCGTTTACGCCTGCCATACTCGCGCGGCCTCTTGGCCTGCGCGCAGAAATCTTGCCCTGTATTTTCCTGAATAACAGTGCGGTGGTGATGAGTGCTGTTGCCGTTGAACACGTCAAATCCAGCAACTGCGAATCGGTTCCCTCTCACTCTGGGAGAGGGCTAGGGTGAGGGTAATTCCCCCCTCATCCCCGCCCCTTCTCCCGCAAGGGGAGAAGGGAGAAAATACGTCAGCATCATATTCACACAGCCCCTGTTATCTCACAGAAGCGGCCGGGGCGCTGCCGCTCTTGTCACACCTGCCGATGATGGCTCAGGGGCCATCATCGGCTTGTAGAAGAGGGGGCCATGCCCCCTCAACGGAATCAACGGGTTATCGCGCTTGCTTAGCCGTGGGTGTGATCGCCACCGATAGCCTGATGCTGCTCCTTCATGGCGCGGATCCGGCTGGCCAGGGTGTAGAGACGGATAAAGCCTTCTGCATGGCTCTGGTCATACACTTCGTCGGCGCCGAAGGTGGCGAAGTCTTCGGAGTAGAGGCTGTTCGGCGACTTCTTCTGCACCGCAGTGACCTGACCCTTGTACATCTTCAGCACCACTTCACCGTCGAGATCTTCGGCGATGGCGTTGGCAGAGGCGAGGATCGCCTTGCACAGCGGGGTGAACCAGCGACCGTCATAGACCAGATGGGAGAACTCGGCACCTAGCTTCTCCCGCCAGGCGCGGGTCGGGCGATCCAGTACCAGCTCTTCCACAGCGCGCAGCGCGGCGACCATCACGGTACCGCCCGGGGTTTCGTAGCAGCCGCGGGACTTCATCCCCACCATCCGGTTTTCGGTGATGTCGATGCGGCCCACGCCGTGCTTGCCGGCACGCTCGTTCAGGGTCATCAGGATCTGGTGCGGGCTGAGCGGCTGGTCATCCACGGCCACCACTTCACCCTGCGCCACGGTCAGCTTGACGTACTCCGGCTGATCCGGTGCCTGTTCGGCCGGTACGGTCCACTGCCAGACTGCTTCGGAGGGCTCGTTCCAGGTGCTCTCCAGCTCGCCACCTTCGGTGGAGATGTGCCAGGCGTTAGCGTCGCGGCTGTAGATCTTCTTCAAGGTCGCCTTGCAGGGGATGTTGCGGGTCTCCAGATAGGAGAGCAGATCTTCCCGGGAGCGCATATCCCAGATCCGCCACGGGGCGATCACTTTCAGCTGAGGTGCCAGCGCAGCGACCGCACCTTCGAAACGCACCTGATCGTTACCCTTGCCGGTGCAGCCGTGGGAGATGGCATCGGCCCCTTCCGCCAGTGCCGCTTCGACCATCGCCTTGGCGATCACCGGACGGGCCATTGAGGTGCCCAGCAGATAGGTGCCTTCATAGACGGCGCCGGTCTTCAGGGTCGGGTAGACGTACTCTTTGACGAACTCTTCCCGCAGATCCTTGATGATGCACTTGGTGGCACCGGAGGCGATGGCCTTCTGCTCGATCCCTTCCAGATCGTCGCGCTCCTGACCGACGTCGGCCACGAAGGCAATGATTTCGGCGTCATAGTGCTCTTTCAGCCAGGGAATGATGGCCGAGGTATCCAGTCCACCCGAGTAAGCCAGTACGATCTTGTTGATTCCGCTCATGTTACTTCTCTCCGTGATGATTCGATGATGATTCAATAAAAGGGTCGTGATTCAGGTTGAGTGCCGCGTTACTTGCCGCCGAGAAGGGTCAGCAACACGGCGTTCTGGATATGCATCCGGTTTTCGGCCTCGTCCATGATGAGGGAGGCGGGGCCATCCATCACCTGCGAAGTGATCTCCAGCTCCCGGTGCGCCGGTTGGCAGTGCAGCACATGCTGGATGCCGGTGCGGTCGAGCAGGGCCTGGTTGATCTGGTAAGGCATAAAGAGGTCTTTGACCTGCTCCATCGGGGTGTTGTCACCCATGGAGACCCAGGTATCTGTGTAGGCCACGTCGAACCCTTCGATATCTGCCACGTCATCGCTGATGTGGATGGTCGCTCCCGACTTGGCCGCCAGTGCCTGCGCCTGCAGGAAGATCTGGGTATCCGGGCCGTGGCCTTTCGGGCAGATCAGGGTGACGTCGGTGCCCAGGGTCGCCCCCAGCAGCAGCAGAGAGTGGCTGACGTTGTTGCCATCACCGAGATAGGCCAGCTTCACCTTCGACAGATCGCCGTAGTGCTCGCTGATGGTCATGAAGTCCGCCAGCCCCTGGCAGGGGTGGTAGAGGTTGCACAGGCTGTTCACCACAGGCACTGTGCCGTGTTCCGCCAGCTCGACCAGAGTCTGGTGATCGAACACCCGGGCGACGATGGCATCACACCAGCGCGACAGGTTGGCGGCAAAATCCTTCACCGATTCGCGCTTGCCCAGCGCGCCGTTCTGCTGATCCAGATAGACGCTGTGGCCACCCAGTTTGGCGATGCCGATGTCGAAGGTGACCCGGGTGCGCAGGGAGGGTTTCTCGAACAGGGTCACCACGCTCTTGCCCGCCAGCGCCTGGCTGTACTTCTTCGGGTCGGCCTTCACTGCCTTGCCCAGCGCAATCAGCGCTTCAATCTGGGCTTTGTTCAGATCACTGTCTTTCAGAAGATGTTGCATCGGATGTTCCTTGTTCCGGTGAGGATTAGAGGGCTACCTGATTGCCATCGGCAATCTTGACCAGAGTGCCGACCGCGCCGCCCGCCAGCAGCTTGAGCAGCTGATCCGGGTAGCGCCAGCTGGCGACACAGACCGGCTTGCCGAGGGTCTCGGCGGCGTGCAGGGCCGCTTCTACCTTGACCGCCATACCGTCCGTGATCACCCCTTTCTCCATCAGATCCAGTGCGGTCAGCTTGTCGAGCTGGGGCACCAGCTTGCCCTTGCCATCGAGGATGCCGCTCACATCGGAGAGCATCACCAGATCGGCGCCGAGGGCCTCGGCAATGGCGGTGGCCGCCTGATCCGCGTTGACGTTCATCAGTTGCCCTTCGGCTGTGATGCCGATGGAGCTCACCACCGGTAGGAAGCCCTGACCGAGGATGCCCGCCACCAGTGCCGGGTTGCCCGGCTTGCACTCGCCGACCGCGCCGAGATCCGGGTCGAGCTGGGTCACCTGACAGAGGCCGCCGTCGGCGAGGCAGAGCCCCACCGCCGGAATGCCAGTGGCGATCGCCTTGGCCATCATCTGCTTGTTGGCGGTCCCCGCCAGTGCACCGGCAATAAAGGGGATCTGCTCGAACGGGGTCACCCGCAGGCCGTTCTTCTTGGTAGAGGTGAGACCCAGCCCCTTGAGCAGGTCATCCACCAGACAGCCACCGCCGTGTACCAGCACCAGCGGACGGTGCTGATCGTCGAGAAAGGTTTTGAGGGTGGCGAACAGGGCGGTCAGCGCCTCGTCGTTCTCGATAAGGGCGCCGCCCAGCTTGATTACCAGAGTTTGCTTGTCCATATCTCTCAATCCTTCCTTAAATCAGGCATTGGCCTGCGTAATAGCGCTGTTATGTCCAACTGGAAAGGGCACCGAACTCAACGTGATTACCAACGTCTGTTTGTCCATGTTCGAGATCCTTCCTAAGTCCTTAAATCAGGCCGGTGGCCGGTTCAAAACCAAATTTGATATTTATGCACTGCATGGCTTGCGAGGCGGCGCCCTTGA
>NZ_JAAKNE010000194.1:0-3843 GCF_049170755.1 Aeromonas sp. 604176 | reverse complement strand
TCGTCCATGAAGCGGCGTACGAAGGCGCTGGCCTTGGCACGGGTCTTCAGGTACTTGGCCATCTCGGGACGACGCAGATCCAGGTAGCGATACTTGAGGCTGATCTCTTCGCTGTTGACCTGATTGAAGTCCAGCGGCAGCGGCTCGGCACGGTTGATGATGTTAAGTTCGTGGGCGAACACTTCGATGGCGCCAGTGGCCATGTCGCTGTTGCGCTGGGACTCGGGACGGGTGCGCACCACGCCGGTCACCTGGATGCAGAACTCGCCGCGCAGCTCGGAGGCCAGGGCGAACGCCTCCGGCTTGTCCGGATCGAAGAACACCTGAACGATCCCTTCCCGGTCGCGCATATCGATAAAGATCAGACCGCCGAGATCACGACGACGATGAACCCAACCGCACAATGTAATGGTCTGCCCTGCATGGGCCTCATTGACCTGTCCGCAATAGATAGAGCGCATGGACTTCTTCCTTCGAAATTGTAGAGAGACGGTTAACCTTGGGCCGCCGGGCACGACTGGCAAGCACCGTCTGTCTCACAGCTGGCCAGATTCTTTTTCTTACCCGGTTTGAAATCAGTCTCGTACCATCCGGTTCCCTTGAGCCGGAAGCCTGCCGCCGATATCAGCTTGACCAGATTCGGCTTGCTACAGGCCGGACAGTCGGTCAGGGGGGCATCGGAAAGCTTTTGCAGTTTTGCCAATTCATGGCCACAGACGTCGCAACGATATTCGTAGATAGGCATGGGTCACAAGAAATTGAAAAACAAAAGGGCTGGCATTATAGAGGAAAACCCCCTTTTGGGTAAAATGGCCAGCAGCCTCCTTTCGCCAGTTTTTTGCACTCGATGACAAAAAGCGGGCAAAAAATCGGCACGAATGCACCAAGAGCGAAGAGAATAGCCACCATGAGCCTCTATTTGGGCCTGCCACAGTGGTCCCACCCCAGCTGGCCCGGCCAGTTGCTGGGCCTTGGCGCCAAGCCTGCCGAACACCTCGCCCACTACGCGGCCGTCTTCAACTCGGTGGAGGGTAACACCACCTTCTACGCCCTGCCGACACCGGATACGGTACAGCGCTGGGCCGATGCGGTGCCCGATCACTTTCGTTTCAACTTCAAGTTTCCGCAAACCATCAGCCACCAGAGCGATCTGGTGAGCGCAGACAAACAAGTCGCCGACTTTATCAAGCTGCTTGCGCCACTACACGACAAGCTGGGGCTGCTCACCCTGCAGCTGCCCGCCCGCTTCGGGCCACAGGGGCTGGCCAGACTGGCGGCCTTCATCGATCGGCTGCCACGGGCGTTTCGCTACGCCCTCGAGGTGCGTCACCCCGACTTTTTCGCCAAGGGGGAGGCCGAGCGGGCATTGAACCGGCTGCTGATGGAACAGGGTGTGAACCGGGTGATGCTCGACAGCCGGCCACTCTTCTCGGTGCAAGCAACCACGCCAGCCCTTGTCGATGCCCAGGGCAAGAAACCGCGCCTGCCGGTGCATCTGCTGGCCACCGCCAACGCCCCCATGGTGCGCCTGATTGGCCTGCCGGATCCGGCGGCCAACCACCCCTTCCTGCCCAGCTGGCTCCCCCACTGGCGCCAGTGGCTCGCGGAGGGGAAAGATCTCTACCTCTATATACATACTGCCGACAACGCCCAGGCCCCTGAGCTGGCCCGCCAGATCACCCGCTTGCTGGAGCAGGAGATGGCCCCCTGGCCGGGGGAAAACGATCGCGCACGGCAGGGAGTGCTGCGCTTTTAGCCAACCCATTCTGCAGCCATCGTTTCGCTGCAAAAAAAGTGCTTTTTTGTGGCGTGGCAAGCCCTGGCGTCAAGACAAACGGCCATCAATCCTCTACACTACCGCCCCAAGTAAGGGTCCGGAACATGGCCCGTACGAACAGGAACGGTCCAAAGGATTTCACGACCAGCCACCCCGTTCGTAAACAGGTGATAAATCTACTCTGATGGGTGTCACCCAACGACTCAATTGAACAATACAGCCGGGTGATGTCCCGACTGTCAGGTTGCGCCAGCATGCATACCAAAGATCAAATTTTTGCCGCCCCGATCGCCCGATTGGGTGATTTCTGTTTTGACGAACAGGTCGTCGACGTGTTTCCCGATATGATCCAGCGCTCGGTGCCGGGTTACAGCAACATCATCTCTGCCATCGGCATGATGGCCGCCCGCTACGCCCAACCCGAGAGCCGACTCTATGATCTCGGCTGCTCACTGGGCGCCGCGACCCAGGCGATACGTCGCCATGTCAGCCAGCCCGGCTGCCGCATCACCGCGGTGGATCTCTCCCATCCGATGATCGAGCGCGCCCGCGCCCACCTCTCCGGTTTCAAATCCGAGGTGCCGGTGGAGCTGGTGGAAGCAGATATCTGCGACATCGAGATCGAGAACGCCTCCGTGGTGGTGCTCAACTTCACCCTGCAATTTGTCGAGCCCGCAAAGCGTGCTGCCCTGATCCAGCGCATTCACGATGGTCTGCGCCCGGGCGGGATCCTGATCCTGAGCGAGAAGTTCCGCTTTGAAGATGAACCGGTCAACGAGCTGCTCATCGATCTGCACCTCGACTTCAAGCGGGCCAATGGCTACAGCGAGCTGGAGATCAGCCAGAAACGCACTGCCCTTGAGAACGTGATGCGCACCGACAGCCTGCCGGTGCATCAGGCACGCCTGCGGGATGCCGGTTTCGTCCATCAGGATCTCTGGTTCCAGTGCTTCAACTTCGGCTCCATGATTGCCATCAAATCCAGCGACGCCCAGCCATGATCGACTTTGCCAATTTCTATCAACTGATTGCCAAAAACCGGCTGAGCCACTGGCTGCATACCCTGCCCGCCCAGCTGCACGCTTGGCAACATGACAACCAGCATGGCGACCTGCCGCGCTGGAATCGTGCCCTCAACAAGCTGCCGGTGGTCTCCCCCGGCAACATCGAGCTGAAAAGCCGGGTCGAGATTGGCTCGGCCGAGAGCCTTGGCGAAGGGGAGCGCAAGAAGGTCGAGAGCCTGCTGCGCCACTTCATGCCCTGGCGCAAAGGGCCGTTCACCGTACACGGCATCCATATCGATACCGAGTGGCGCTCTGACTGGAAGTGGGATCGGGTGCTGCCCCATATCAGCCCGCTCGAAGGCCGTTACGTGCTGGATGTGGGCTGCGGCAGCGGTTACCACCTCTGGCGCATGGTGGGTGAAGGGGCCAAGCTGGCGGTCGGCATAGACCCGAGTCCGCTGTTTCTCTGCCAGTTCGAGGCCATTCGCCACTTCGCGGACAATGATCAGCGCGCCCACCTGTTGCCGCTCGGTATTCAGGAGCTGCCGGAGCTGCGTGCCTTTGACACCGTCTTCTCCATGGGGGTGCTCTATCACCGCAAATCCCCCATCGAGCACATCGAGCAGCTGCGCAATCAATTGAAAGATGATGGCGAGCTGGTGCTGGAGACGCTAGTGATTGATGGCGGGGTCAACGACGTGCTGATACCCACCGATCGTTACGGCAAGATGCGCAACGTCTGGTTTATTCCCTCAAGCCGCGCCCTCAAGCTGTGGGTCGAGCGCTGCGGCTTCACCGACGTGCGGATAGTAGACGAGAATATGACCAGCACCGACGAACAGCGTCGTACCGACTGGATGATTAATGAATCCCTGAGTGACTATCTGGATCCAGACAATCCGGCACTCACGGTAGAAGGACACCCGGCGCCGAAACGTGCCGTACTGATTGCCCGCAAGGCCAAAGACTAGCCGATGGCGATTCAGGAAGTTACACTGACCCAATTCCAGGAAGCACAGTTAAATGAATGACATGAAAAGCAAATTAAAAGGAATGACCCTG
>NZ_JAAKNE010000193.1:0-3882 GCF_049170755.1 Aeromonas sp. 604176 | reverse complement strand
TGAGCAGCAGGTGCAGTGAGGCGATGATGGCCAGCAGATAAAACGCCAGGGCCAGAACAGAGATCACGATCATAACCAGGTCGTTGTTACACAAGCATTTAGGGATATAAGAGGAGCAGTATACCTTGCACAAGATGTGCTCGCCAGTTGTGCAATGGCCGATCCGCCCATATATAGGGACGAAGCATAGATGAGCGACGGTGCGGTGAATAATCGTCCTCGCGGCTGCTCTGGGTTATAATGCCCCCCATTTATTACGCCAAGAACCGGAATGCGTCATGTTTGAGAATTTGACTGAAAGACTCTCGCGCACCTTGCGCAATGTCAGTGGCCGTGGTCGGCTGACCGAAGAGAACATCAAAGAGACCCTGCGCGAAGTCCGCATGGCGCTGCTTGAGGCGGACGTCGCCCTGCCGGTCGTGCGTGATTTCGTGGCGCGCGTCAAGGAGCGTGCCGTCGGGCAGGAAGTGGCCAAATCCCTGAGCCCGGGTCAGGCATTCATCAAGATAGTGCACGGCGAGCTGGTCACCGTGATGGGGGAGGCCAATGAACAGCTCAATCTGGCTGCCCAGCCGCCCGCCATTATCCTGATGGCCGGTTTGCAGGGGGCCGGTAAGACCACTACGGTCGGCAAACTGGCCAAACTGCTCAAAGAGCGCAACAAGAAGAAGGTGTTGGTGGTCAGTGCCGACGTCTATCGCCCTGCGGCGATCAAACAGCTGGAGACCCTGGCGGGTGACATCGGCGTCGACTTCTTCCCGAGCGATGCAAGCCAGAAGCCGGTTGCCATCGCGACTGCCGCTATCGATCAGGCGCGCAAGAAATTCTATGACGTGGTGATCGTCGATACCGCCGGCCGTCTGCATGTTGATAGCGAAATGATGGCCGAGATCCAGGATCTGCACGCCACCATCAAGCCTGTCGAGACCCTGTTCGTGGTGGATGCCATGACAGGTCAGGATGCCGCCAACACCGCCAAGGCGTTCAACGAAGCGCTGCCCCTTACCGGCGTGATCCTCACCAAGGCGGACGGCGATGCCCGCGGTGGTGCCGCCCTGTCGGTGCGCCACATCACCGGTAAACCGGTCAAGTTTATCGGTATGGGTGAGAAGACCGATGCGCTGGAGCCGTTCCACCCGGATCGTCTCGCCTCCCGCATCCTCGGTATGGGCGATGTGCTGTCGCTGATCGAGGAAGTCGAGCGCAACGTCGATAAAGAGAAAGCGGCCAAGCTGGCCAGCAAGGTCAAGAGCGGTAAAGGCTTCGATCTCGAGGACTTCCGCGAGCAGTTGGCCCAGATGCGCAACATGGGCGGCATGATGGGTATGCTCGACAAGCTGCCGGGCATGTCCGGCCTGCCGGACAACATCAAGGATCAGATGGATGACAAACTCACCGTGCGGATGGAGGCCATCATCAGCTCCATGACGCCGAAAGAGCGTGCCCATCCCGACCTCATCAAGGGCTCTCGCAAGCGTCGCATCGCTGCAGGTTCCGGCATGCAGGTGCAGGATGTGAACAAGCTGCTCAAGCAGTTCACAGAGATGCAGCGCATGATGAAGAAGATGTCCGGCAAGGGCGGCATGCGCAAAATGATGAGCCAGATGAAGAACATGCTGCCACCGGGATTTGGTGGCGGTCGCGGTCCGTTCTGATTATCCGGAGTTAGGTATTGAGCGAGGGTCTGCGAGTTGCAGGCCCTTTTCATTGCAGCCCTGCGCAAAAAATGGCTGGCTTGGTTGCAATTATTACGAATCCAAGTAGAATTATGCGGCTTATTTTAAGCTAGGGTTCGCGTGTTTGCGGGCCTTGTTCATTAGATGTTAATGAGGACGATATGGTAACCATTCGTTTACAACGTGGTGGCGCGAAAAAGCGTCCGTTCTACCAGGTAGTAGTTGCTGACAGCCGTAACGCCCGCGACGGTCGTTTCATCGAGCGCGTTGGTTTCTTCAACCCGGTTGCTTCTGGTCAGGCTGAAAAGCTGAACCTGGACCTGGCTCGTATCGAGCATTGGGTTGCTACTGGTGCCGCTGTTTCTGAGCGCGTTGCCAAGCTGATCAAAGACGCTGCCAAAGCTGCTTAATCAGCCAAACGGTAAGGAGTTAAGGTGGAAAAACCTGTAGTTCTGGGCACCCTGGGGACCGTTTACGGCATCAAGGGCTGGCTTAAAGTGAACTCCTTCACCGATGTTGCCGAAGCGATTTTCGATTACAACCCCTGGCTGATTAATCAGAACGGGGCGTGGCGTGAAATTCGGGTTTCATCCTGGAAACGTCACAACAAGGGTCTGATCTGCAAACTCGATGGTATCGATGTGCGCGAAGATGCCCTGGCATTGACCAATGTCGAGATCGGCGTACCCGCTGATCTATTGCCTGCGTTGCCTGAGGGCGAGTTCTACTGGCGTGACCTGATTGGTTGCTCGGTAGTGACCACCAAGGGATATGACCTAGGCAAGGTGACCGAATTGATGGAAACCGGCTCCAACGATGTGTTGGTGGTTGAGGCCAATGTAAAAGATGCCTTTGGTGCAAAGGAGCGGTTGATTCCGTTCCTGGAAGAGCAGGTGATCAAGAATATTGATCTGACTGCTCGAACAATCGAAGTTGATTGGGATCCTGGTTTCTAGTTTCCCGCGCTAACACGGGTGCCGGAGGTTTCTTATGTGGATTGGGGTCATTAGCCTCTTCCCTGAAATGTTCCGAGCCATTACCGAGCACGGGGTAACGGGTCGGGCCGTCAAGAGTGGCCTGCTGCAGATTGAGTGCTGGAACCCCCGGGAGTTTACCCACGACAAACACCGTACGGTCGATGATCGTCCTTATGGTGGTGGGCCCGGCATGTTAATGATGGTTCAGCCGCTGCGTGACGCGATTCATGCAGCCAAGCAAGCGGCGGGAGACGGGGCGAAAGTCATCTATCTCTCCCCTCAGGGACGCAAGCTGACTCAAGCGGGCGTAACCGAGTTGGCGACGAATCAGAAACTGATTCTGGTAGCCGGTCGATACGAAGGTATCGATGAACGCGTGATACAAACCGAAGTCGACGAAGAGTGGTCTATCGGGGATTACGTGTTAAGTGGTGGCGAGTTGCCTGCCATGACCCTGATCGATGCGGTTTCGCGTCTGGTTCCAGGAGTCTTGGGTGATCAGGCCAGTGCTGAGCAGGACTCCTTTACGGATGGCTTGCTGGATCATCCCCACTATACTCGGCCGGAGGTGTTGGATGGATTGGCGGTGCCCGAGGCGCTGACAAGCGGCAATCACGAAGTGATTCGGCGCTGGCGGCTCAAGCAATCGCTCGGACGAACCTGGCAAAGAAGGCCGGAACTTATTAACAACCTAGCTCTGACTGACGAGCAAGAATCACTTCTTGCCGAGTATGTCCGCGAAGTGCGTGACAGCGTTAAGTAGAGTTTTCAGTTTATCCTAGGTAAGGAAAGACAATGAGCAAGATTATTCAGCAGCTTGAACAAGAGCAAATGCGTACCGACATCCCGGCTTTTGCCCAGGGCGACACCGTACGTGTTCAAGTTCGTGTTAAAGAAGGTGGTAAAGAGCGTCTGCAGGCTTTCGAAGGCATCGTTATTGCCAAGCGTAACCGCGGTCTGCACTCTGCTTTCACCGTTCGCAAGATCTCCAACGGCGAAGGTGTTGAGCGTGTATTCCAGACTCACTCTCCGCTGATCCACAGTGTAGAACTGAAGCGTCGTGGTGATGTTCGCCGTGCCAAACTGTACTACCTGCGCAACCTGTCCGGTAAAGCTGCTCGTATCAAAGAGAAGCTCAACTAATTCGATTCGAATTGGTGTCGGTATGTCGGCTAAAAGCTCGACAGGTAGTGAAAAGGCTCGCCAATGGCGAGCCTTTTTTGTATCCG
>NZ_JAAKNE010000192.1:0-3940 GCF_049170755.1 Aeromonas sp. 604176 | reverse complement strand
TGGGTGATCTTGTTCCAGGGGATGTCGCTCACCAGATAGGCGGGCAGGCCGTTCTTGCCGGTGCGCCAGGAGGTGAAGTAGCCGATGACCCGGCGGGCATGGTCATCCCCCATGCACTCGTAGCCATCCGGGCGATAGACCTGGCGAATGTCACAAGAGAGGTTGCCACCGGTGGGCGGCAGCGCGGCCTCCTCGACATTGACGGTCACCGCCGCCGACTCGCCGCTCAGATTGGTCTTGTCAGTGGCCACCAGCTTGAGGGCGGCACTCCCTTTGGCATCCGGTGTCCAGTTCACCTGCCAGGGGGCAGTAGTGTCTTCACCAATCTTCTTGCCATCGACATAGAGCTCGACTTTGGTCACATCGTTGTTGGCATCTGTGACGTTGCCACTCACCGCCACGCTGCGACCCAGCGTCACCTTGGCGCCGCTGCCCGGGCTGCTAATGCTCACCTTGGGCGCCTCTGGCGCGACCACGGCGGCGACGTTGAAGCTCGAATCCGCCTCGCTCAGCACCTTGTCGTCTTTATCCAGCGCGCGAGCCTTGAGGGTATGGGCCCCCACTCCAGCGGCGCTCCAGCTGGCACTCCAGGGCGAGGCGCTCGCCGTGGCGACCAGCGTACCGTCGACAAGATATTCCACCCGGGCCAACGCCGTTACCGGGCCACTCAGGGTCACTGCCAGCGCCACGCTGGCTCCTTCGTTGAAGCTGGCACCAGCAGCCGGTGAGCTGATGGCTACGCCGAGCGCAGGAGGAGGCACCTCGCCACCATAGGGCTTCCAGGCATCTGCCCAGACCACCCCTACCCCCGGCTCATAGTGATAGGGGGATGCCCCGCACCAGCCTGAATAGGGAAATTCTTTGCACTCGTAGAGGGCACCGACGTTGCTGACGATATCGCCAGCCTTGTAGGCAGTACCGGATTTATAGGCGGGATAAGCGGCCTGGGCCCAGGCGGGCGCAGCCGCAAGGGCGACCAGCATGGCAAGCCTGCTGGGTCTGAAGAGCTGTTGCATATTGTTATCTTCCTTGTTTTGTCTTGGCATTGGTCACCAAGGCAAAGAACAATCGCAACCTGCATGATGGGCGCAGACAACTAGCAATGGACCTGCCACAAAAACCACCCCTCACCCAGGGAAACCCCGCTATCTGGATCCACGATCGAGACCGGAAGCATTGCGCCCCGACATCACTGCCGGTTTGCCCTTTACCTGGGTTCCGTGAGGAACGAACCCAGTATAGGAAGGCGACAAGATCCCCTCAATCTTTATTCTCAAAGAGAATTATCCCCTGCCACGAAAGCGTCATGATCACAGGGTTAAAATTGATTGAATTATCAAAAAAATCATATCGTTACTGAGATCATAAAAACGCTTTCCCGCACCTTCCCAGATTCATTTAATGTGCGTTGGCTCACTGGTATGACATGCCAGAAATGTGACAATGCGCGCCCTTGGTCAACGAGCCAAGGCTATGGAATCACTGGCAAAAATAAAAAAGGAACACCTATGAAAGGTACTCGTACCCTGCTGTCGCTGGCCGTGGGGCTGGCACTTGCATCCTCAGGCGCCCATGCGGCATTTGTCTGCCCGTCCGATCCGGCTCAACTCACCCCCATCCCGACCATTCAGGGCACAGGCTCCGCCAGCGCGCTGGCCACCCAGACCGTGACCGACAAGAACGGCAATGTGACCGGTAAAATCAGCACGGGCACCTTCAACGTTCGCGGTATCGTGACGACGCTGGGCCAGAGCCTGACCAAGGGGTTCTATCTGACCGACCCGGTGGGCGATGGCAATCCGGCCACCTCTGATGGCATCTTTGTCTATCTGAACGACAAGGACTTCGCGACCAAATATAAAGACATCAAACCGGGGGCTGAACTCTGCCTCGAAGCCAAGGTCGAGGAGTACTACGGCGGCACCCAGCTCAAGCCCACCTTCGAATCCAGCAAAGCCCGCCTGCAAGTCACCGCACAAGGGCTGAATGTGCCGACCAGCGTACTGCAGGTCAATGAAGGGGAGACGCTGGCGCAAGCGCTCAATCGCCACGAAGGGATGCGGGTACGTCTCGACAGCAGCAGTGACCTGCACCTGACCCGCAACTACGGCTTCGACTACAAGGTCTATCGCAACAACGTAGAGTTGGCCCACAAAACCCCGCTGATCAAACCGACCCAACTTCATGTCGCCAGCAGTGCGGACGCTGTCGCACTGGCCACCAAAAATGGCAGCAACCGTCTGGTAGTTGAGTCTGATTACAAAGCACCGGATGGCGTACTGCCCTGGTTCCCGAGCTGGGATGCCGATCAGGGATATCTGCGTATCGGCGATCAACTGACCGGGCTGGAGGGGGTGATCGTATACAACAAGGATGCCTTCCGTCTGGTGGTACCGAGCGATGTCACCCTGACTGCCGGCGCCCTGCTGCGCAGCCCTGAAGAGGATCGTCAAGACGCGCCGGCTCGCCTCGCTGGCAGCGATCTGCGGATCGGCAGCTTCAACGTACTCAACTACTTCACCAGCCACTCCAGCATTGGCGGCGCACTCAATATCCTGTGCAAGGATCAGGCGGATGCCGACAACGCCAAAGGTTGCAACCGGGGTGCCAAGAGCCAGCCCGAGTTCGAGAAGCAGCGCACCAAGATCGTCAATGCCATTACCGCAATGGATGCCGATCTGCTCGGCCTGATGGAGATGGAGAATAACGGCTTCGAGGATAACTCGGCCCTCCACAATCTGGTGACCCGCCTCAACGAACAGCAGAAGGATGCGAGCAAACACTACGCCTATGTGCGTCTGCCGGTCACTGCCCTTACCGATGGCAAGTTCTTCGGCGGGGACGCCATCATGGTGGCGATGATCTACCGCCCTGCCCTGCTCACCCCCAGCGGAGATGCCAGCGTCATCAAGCTGCCAGAGCAGCGCTACACCACAGGTGGTGTGGCCAAGACAGCTGGTCAGCGCGATTCTCTGGTTCAGACCTTCACCCTCGCCAAGAGCAAGGAGCCGCTGACGCTGGTGGTCAACCACCTCAAATCCAAGGGGTCAGGCTGCTACGAAAATGGCGATGGCAAGACAGAACCGGCCGACCTGCAGGGCAAGTGCACCGAGTTCCGGGTCTCTGCCGCCAAGGTGCTGGGTGAGGCAGTCAGCAAACTGCCGGGCCAGGTGCTGCTGGTTGGCGACTTCAACTCCTACGCCAAGGAAGATCCGATCCGGGTGCTGACCGACTACAACCCGGCCACCAGCGAGCGGAAGATCGTATCGGCCTCCCACACCTTTATCGGTGAGCAGTCCTATGAACAGCTCGGTCGCGAAGTGACTCGCAGCTACGGCCTGATCGATCTCAACGTCAAATTCAACAAGGAGAAAGCCATCTCCTACAGCTACGACGGGGAGCTGGGCACCCTGGACTACGCCCTCGCCAACCCGGCGCTGGCCAGCAAGGTGGCAGGTGTCGCCGACTGGCACATCAACTCCTTCGAAAGCTCCCTGTTCGAATACGGCAGCCAGTACACAGGCTCCCTGCTCAAGTCTGACAACCCCTTCAGTGCCTCCGACCATGATCCCATCATCGTCGACCTGAGACTGGAGAGCGATGCCACCAAACCGGACACCTCCTCAGGCGGTGGTGCACTGGGACTCGGCCTGCTGGCCCTGTTGCCACTGGCCTGGCGACGTCGCCGTTAACCACAGGCGCATTTGAATAGTGCAAGCAAAGCCCGCGACTCTCGCGGGCTTTTTCATTCAGGTCATTGGATTTACAAATGAAAGGCGCGGACGTATGGAGAAAATAAATGATGGAGAAAACAAAAAGGCCACCGCGATGCGGTGGCCTTTTTGTTTCTTGTAACAAGAATTTGGTGGAGCTACGCGGGATCGAACCGCGGACCTCTTGCATGCCATGCAAGCGCTCTCCCAGCTGAGCTATAACCCCA
>NZ_JAAKNE010000191.1:0-3981 GCF_049170755.1 Aeromonas sp. 604176 | reverse complement strand
CGGGAATAGCTCAGTTGGTAGAGCACGACCTTGCCAAGGTCGGGGTCGCGAGTTCGAGTCTCGTTTCCCGCTCCAATCTCTCTTCGAAGTCTTCATAATCCCTCTGAATTGCCCCTCACATCGCGCTGCGATGCTTTGTCGTATCTGGCGTTTACTAGGTGCGTCTCTACCACCTCCTGCTAACAGGAAGGGGATGTGGGCTCATGGTGCGGATTGTACGAGGCAAGCGGTTGTAACAGGTGGTGGGAGGCGAGAATTGCGGGCAAAAAAGAGGAGGGGCCTTGGCTCCTCCTGCATGATTCACTGGCGCGGGCTTAAACCAGAGTAACGTTCTCAGCCTGAGGGCCTTTTTTGCCCTGGGTCACAGTGAACTGGACTTTTTGACCTTCAGCCAGGGTTTTGAAACCGGTGCTCTGGATGGAGGAGAAGTGAACGAATACGTCCGGACCCTGGGATTGTTCAATAAAGCCAAAACCCTTGGTTTCGTTGAACCATTTTACCTGGCCGGTGCGAATGTCAGACATGTGCTAAATCCTATCAATAACAAAATGAAACTAAGCCCGTGCTGGGCTGCATTTGCCTTGCAAGCAGGGGTTGGCTCATGACTGACCACGTCTCTTTGTCCCAGTAGCACGCAGAACAATCCCTGTCTAAAGCACAAACGATTGTACGTTAGCGCCGATCCTTGTCAATTTGACCCCTTTCGTTTTTTGAACAAGCTAAAAATATTGTGAAGTCAGTAGCTTATTTGTAGAGATTTGACTGAAAAAAACGGGAGGCCAGCGCCTCCCGTTTTTGTTATTCCTTGAGGGCGAACCCTTCGCCCTGCCGGTCGTAGCGGTAAACCGCCTGACCGTAGGAGCGGATCTCCACCCGCTGGATGCGGCGGGTGTCGTCCACCAGGATGAAGATAGAGCGGCCCGATTGCAGGCGGGTCAGGGGGCGATCCGGCCCCTCGATGGCGATCAGGCGGCTCAGCTCGGCACCCGGCAACTCGAATTTGCGCCAGATGGAGTAGAGGGTCTCACCCGCCTGCACATCGTGTTGCAGCCAGGTACCGTTGACCTTCTCTTCGACCGGCTTGGCTGCCGCGGGGGCACTACCTGCCGCGCCATTACCGACAGTTAGAGCTTGAGCAGGCACGGCCAGCGGCACTTCCAGCGAGCCGGAAGGGGCGGCTTTGGGGGCGGATGGTGCCGGCTCCCAGGCCAGCACCAGCAACCAGAGCGGGATCAGGATCAGCAGACCTATGGTGTTTTTACGCGGCAGCGGGCTGGACAGCTTGAATTTGCCTGCTTTGGCATCCTGGCGACGTTGACCGAGGTTGCTCATCCCTTGGCCAAAACGTTGGCGCAGGGACAGGGTCGCGGCATTGATGCGATGGAGCAGGGATCCTTGTGATTCGTCTTGGCGACGCTGCTGGGCTCGTCTGTTATGGCCTCGTGGGCGACGGTCCGGGGTGGGCACGGCATTTACCTCTCACTACATTGCCTGCCATCAGGCAAATTCGTCGCCTATGGTAAACGGACTCGCCCCCGAGGGGGAGAGTCCTGAGGCGGAAAATTATCAGCTGAGACGAAATTGACCCAGTAATTGCTGCAATTTGTCGGCCGCCTGACGCAATGCCTGACTGGCTTTGGCCGTTTCGGTCGCATCCTGAGCAATGTCGTTGGCCAGTGCGTTGGTTTTTGACAGGTTGCCGGAGACGGTTTCTGAGACCGAGCTCTGCTCTTCGGCGGCGGAGGCGATCTGATAGGTCATGTCGTTGATGGTGGAGATGGCCTGGTAGATGCTGCCGAGCGCCTCTTCCGCCAGATCCGCCTCGCCCACCGCTTGATGGGTCAGCTGCTGGCTCTGGTTGATGGCGTTGACTGCATTGGTGGAGCTGAGGCGGATCTTCTCGATCAACTCCTGGGTGTTCTGTACCGCCTGCTGGGTATTGCCCGCCAGTTTGCGCACCTCGTCGGCGACTACCGCAAAGCCGCGGCCCTGTTCGCCAGCCCGGGCAGCCTCGATGGCGGCGTTGAGGGCCAGCAGGTTGGTCTGGTCGGCAATTCCCTGAATGACGGTGAGGATGCTGGTGATCTGGGCGCTGTCGTGAGCCAGCCCTTCCACCACTTCGGCCCCTTTACCGGCTTCTGCCGCGACCTTGTGCATCGACTGGATCACCTGCTGGAAGCGCTCCTTGCCCTGATCGGCAGCGCTTTGCGCCTGTTTAGCCGAGTCGGCGGTATTGTTGGCGTGGGTGGCGACCTCCTGACTGACGTAGGACATCTCCTGTACCGCGGTCAGCATCTGCTCCATCTCGGCCTGATGATGCTGCAGATTGTTGTCGGTCTGACCGGCAATGCGATCGGTGTCACCGGCGTAGCGGTTCACCTCGCTGGCAGTCTTGAGCACATCCCCGAGCAACCCTTGCAGCTTGTCGATAAAGCGGTTGATCCCCTTGGCGAGATCCCCCAGCTCATCCACCGAGCGGGTCGTGAGGCGTTTGGTGAGATCCCCTTCACCATCGGCGATGTCATCCACCAGGCTGACCATCTGACGGATGGGGCCTGTGATGCTGCGTGCAATCACCAGCATGGTGGCCAGCGCCAGCACCAGTACGATAACGGCGCCCACCAATTGCTGGGTCATGGCTGCTTGGTTCATGTCGCTCAGCTGGCTTTCCAGTTGATCGGCCCCCGCCAGTACCACCTTGTAGGGCAGGGTGACTATGATGGCCCAGTTGCGGCTCATGCCCGGCACCATGATGGGGACGGAAATACGGAATGACTCGTCCAGCTCCTGACGCTGAACTTCCGGTTTCAGGTACTGTTGCCACTGGTTGCCCAGCACCTTACTTGCGCTGCTGCCGAGCAGGCTGGCATCACCGCTGGTGCCGGTGATGACACCGGCGGCGCTGACGATCAGGGTTTCGCCCTTGCCGTCATAGATATTGCTGTTGAGGCTCTTGGCCTGACGACTGATGGAGTCCACCGCCAGGTCGAGGGCTGCGATGCCGCGGAACTGGCCATTCACCATGATGGGGGTGGTGATGGTGCTCACCAGCACCTGCTGACCGTTGATATCCACCTTGAAGGGATCGATCAGACAAGAGCGCCCTTCCCGTTTCGGGCAGGCGTAGTAGTCGTTGGCGGGATTGCCGAATTCGTCTGGGTCGGTTTTTTCGATGGAGAGCAGCAGATCGGTACCGATTTGATCCTTGTCGCGATAGAAATAGGGCACGAAGCGCCCCTTGTCGTCACTGCCCAGCGCACTCTGGCCAGCAAAGCTGGCATCCTGACCGTCGAAACCGTTGGGCTCGAAGCCAGCGAAGGCGCCATAGAGCTGGGGCTCCAACGCCAACTGTGCTTTGAGCAGGTCGGTGGCCTGCTGGCGATCCAGCGGCAGTTTGCCCTGTTGTTGCAGGGCGAGGGCGCTGGCCATCTGCTGGGTGTAGGAGAGCCCTTTTTGCAGCAGTTGGGTGATGGTGGCCGCCTCGGCGCGGGCATTGGCGCTGACCTTCTGCCATGCCTCCTGCTGCAGCGCTTCACGGCTGGAGCTGATGGTGAGTTGTTGGGTCTGTTTGCCGGAGTATTGGTTGAGCAGGATCAGGATGACCAGGGCTGCGGTCATGGCGATCCCGGCCATCACTAGAATGCGATTCTGGATAGAACGGAACTGCATCGTCTCTTCCTTGTTCGTGAGAAGTGTGGTGAGCGTTATTTGGGTATCGACCGGAGGAGGCAGCTCTCCAGCATTGTGCATAGCAAATCGGAAACGGGGCTTCTGTTTTGCGATCCTCTTCAAATATCGGGCTACAGATACAAATGGCGACAGATTTAATCCCCTACTTTAGCCCGCAATGGCGTCATGGTTTTCCCATCCGTGATTGTCGGTGCTAAAATGCGACGGTTTTTTCTAACGAATTGGCCCAAGGCCCTCTACACAAGGCTTAAAGATGAAAGTCAAAACCCGTTTTGCTCCCAGCCCGACCGG
>NZ_JAAKNE010000190.1:0-4010 GCF_049170755.1 Aeromonas sp. 604176 | reverse complement strand
ATCATCGCCGGTGAGATGAAAGCCCTGCGTTAATCGAGCGACTCGCTCACCTCAAGTCTAAGTCCATTGTTGACATAACTAAGGGCCCCGCTCAGGGGCCCCATATAAAAAAGCCAAGAAAATCCAACCTTTACTTCAAATGAGAGCAGCAGTTATGAACTTGAAACATTCTCTGTTAGCCATTGCCATGTCTACCGTTTTTGTCAGCCAGGTCCAGGCAGCCGATGCCGCCAAGCAGGCTGTGGTCGACTCCCTCGCCAACAACCTGGTGGTCAAGTATGAAGTGGTCACCAACGACGGTGCCGGTGCCGGCCTCGATTGCCAGGCACTCGGTTCCGAGTGGGCGAGCTGTGGCGTTGCCAAGCTGCACCTGACCAATACCGGTGCGGACGTCACCTCCAAAGACTGGAGCATCTACGTCTCCTCCATCCGTCGTATCCAGCGTGTGGATAACGACCAGTTCACCATCACTCACCTGACCGGCGATCTCTATCGTTTGACGCCAACCGAGAAGTTCCAGGGCTTTGCCAAGGATGCTACGGTCGAAGTGCCGCTGGTGGTGGAATACTGGGTACTGTTCGAATCTGACATCATGCCGAACTGGTATGTCGCCAGCGAAGGTGCCGAGCCGAAAGTACTGGCCAGCATGAGCAACATCAATGATGCCAGCACCTACGAGAAGCCGATGCCGGCCGATGGCTGGAAGCGCACCAAGGATGACAAGAACATCCTGATGAACAGCGAAACCCGTTTCGCGGCCAACCAGACCAGCACCCTGCTGCCGGCTGGCAAGATTGACAACCAGATCCTGCCGACCCCGATGAAGCAAGTGGTCAAGGCTGGTCCGCAGGTTGACTTCTCTACCATCAAGCTAAATGCCCTGGACTTGCCGAGCGATCGCGCCGAGGCCCTGAAGGCTCAACTGACCAAGCTGGGTGTTACCCTCTCCGACACCGGCTACCCGGTGACCATCAAGCTCGGCAGCAAGCTCAAGCAGGCTGAAGGCTATGACATGACCATCGGTCAGAAGGGCACAGTGATCCAGGGTCGCGATATCGACGGGGCATTCTGGGGTGCACAATCCCTGATCTCCCTGCTGGGTGTTGATGACAAGCTGGTGAGCCCGATGACCGTCGAGGACGCGCCGCGCTTTGAATACCGTGGCATGCAGACCGACGTGGCCCGCCACTTCCGCAGTCTGGATACCATGAAGAAGCTGGTTGACCAGATGTCTGCCATGAAGCTCAACGTGCTGCACCTTGGCCTGACCAACGATGAAGGCTGGCGTCTGGAGATCCCGGGTCTGCCGGAGCTGACCCAGGTCGGTAGCCAGCGTTGCCACGACGAGTCCGAAACCAAGTGCCTGATGCCGCAACTGGGTTCCGGCCCGACCAGCGACAACCAGGGTTCCGGTTTCTACAGCAAGTCTGACTACGTGGATCTGGTGCGTTATGCCAAGGCTCGCGGTGTGATCGTGATCCCCGAGATCAACATGCCGGCTCACGCCCGTGCTGCCGTGGTCTCCATGGAAGCGCGCTACAAGCGTCTGATGGCGGAAGGCAAAGAAGCGGAAGCCAACCAGTTCCGTCTGACTGATCCGGCTGACACCTCCAACGTCACCTCGGTCCAGTTCTACGACAAGATGTCCTTCATCAACCCTTGCCAGCCGGGTGCTGCCACCTTCGTGGCCAAGGTAATGGATGAAGTTGCCCAGATGCATCAGGCCGCCGGTCAGCCGCTGACCGCATGGCATTACGGTGGTGATGAGGCGAAGAACATCATGCAGGGCGGTGGCTATCAGGATCCGGCCGTCACCAAGAAAGAAGAGCTGGTCGCCTGGAAAGGCAACGTCGACTCCAGCAAGCAGGACAAACCGTTTGGCAAGTCCCCGATGTGCCAGAAGATGATCGACGAAGGCAAGATCAAGGAAGTGGGCGAGCTGCCGGTTTACTTCGCCAAGGAAGTGGGCCAGATGGTCAAAGACCGCGGCTTCTCTACCCTGCAGGCGTGGGAAGATGGTCTGAAGTACGCCAGCGGTGCCAAGGACTTCGCCACCGACAACACCCGTGTCAACTTCTGGGAAACCCTCTACTGGGGTGGCTTCAATGAAGCGATGAAGTGGGCTCACAAGGGTTACCAAGTGGTGCTGTCCAACCCGGATTACCTCTACTTCGACTTCCCGAACGAAGTACACCCGGCTGAGCGTGGCTACTACTGGGCAACCCGTTTCAACGACACCCGCAAGGTATTTGCCTTCGCCCCGGAAAACCTGCCGCAGAACGCCGAGACTTCGGTTGACCGCGACGGCAACGCCTTCGTGGCCAAGGGTGACCAGGATCCGGTCAAGTTCAAGGGGATCTCCGGTCAGCAGTGGAGTGAAACCGTGCGTACCGATGCTCAGTACGAGTACATGGTCTACCCGCGTATCTTCTCCGTGGCCGAGCGTGCCTGGCACAAAGGTGGCTTCGAGCTGGATTACGTGAAGAACCGCGAGTTCTCCGGCGAGACCAAGTTCGTCAACAAGGCCACCCTCAACAAAGAGTGGAACCAGTTTGCCAACGTACTGGGTCAGCGCGTGCTGCCGAAACTGGATCAGGCCGGTGTTGAATACCGCCTCTCCGTACCGGGTGCCAAGGTAGTGAACGGTGTGCTGGAAGCGAACGTGGATCTGCCGGGTCTGCCCATCCAGTACAGCCTGGACGGTACCAACTGGAGTGCCTATGACGCCGCGGCCAAGCCGAGCGTGAATGGCAAGGTCTACCTGCGTACCACCAGCTTCGATGGCAAGCGCACCAGCCGCGTCACCGAACTGAACTGATAGCAGTCAACCGTTAACATGAGGTGGGTCGCAAGACCCGCCTTTCCCAAGGGCGATGGCGCATCGGGTTTGGGAAAGGTTGACTGTGCGTGTGAGCCTTTGTTGTGTGTAATTGTCTGTTTTGTGTTTTTCATCACTTTCAGCCCCGCCTCGTGCGGGGCTTTTTTATTCATTTGGGGTGCAATGTGCCAAGCCACGCCGTTTTTAGTGGCGCAATGGTCGGGAAATGGCCCGGAACTGCCAAATTCAGGTTGAGACAGCGCCCGTAATAAGGGATCATACCCGGCTTGACGGCGGGGGGATGAGGGTGCCAGCCGGCACAACTTCCGCCAGTGACGCTTTTTTGAGGTGAGCCATGAGTCAGGCGAACAGCCCAACTAACTTTATTCGTCAGATCATTGATGAAGATCTGGCCAGCGGTAAGCACAGCAGCGTGCATACCCGTTTTCCGCCCGAGCCGAACGGTTATCTCCATATCGGCCACGCCAAATCCATCTGCCTGAACTTCGGCATCGCCCGCGACTATCAGGGCCAGTGCAACCTGCGTTTCGATGACACCAACCCGGTGAAGGAAGATATCGAGTACGTAGAGTCCATCAAGCAGGACGTACAGTGGCTCGGCTTCCAGTGGAACGGCGAGATCTGCTACTCCTCCGACTATTTCGACAAGCTGCACGGCTACGCCATCGAGCTGATTGAAAAGGGTCTGGCCTATGTGGACGAGCTGACGCCCGAGCAGATGCGTGAGTACCGTGGCACCCTGACCGAGCCGGGCAAGAATAGCCCGTTCCGCGATCGCAGCGTGGAAGAGAACCTGGCGCTGTTTGCCAAGATGAAGAACGGCGAGTTCGCCGAAGGCACCGCCTGCCTGCGCGCCAAGATCGACATGGCATCTCCCTTCATGGTGATGCGTGATCCGGTTATCTACCGCATCAAGTTTGCCCACCACCACCAGACCGGTGACAAGTGGTGCATCTACCCGATGTATGACTTCACCCACTGCATCTCGGACGCGCTGGAAGGGATCACCCACTCCATCTGTACTCTGGAGTTCCAGGACAACCGTCGTCTGTACGACTGGGTGCTGGACAACATCACCATCGACTGCCACCCCCGTCAGTACGAGTTCTCTCGTCTGAACCTCGAATACACCGTCATGTCCAAGCGCAAGCTGAACCTGCTGGTGACCGAG
>NZ_JAAKNE010000189.1:0-4025 GCF_049170755.1 Aeromonas sp. 604176 | reverse complement strand
TCAGGGTCTGGTCCCCCACCCCGTGGCCATGACGATCGTTGATCTGCTTGAAGTCGTCCACATCCATGGCGATCACGGCAAAGGGCTCCTTGAAGCGCTTGGCGCGCTCATGCTCCAGCCGCACCGCCTGCTCCAGCCGATAGCGGCTGGCCGCGCCGGTCAGGGAGTCCGTCTCCGCCAGGCGGCGGTTTTCCTCCACCTGGAACTGCAATGCCTGGTTGAGCCGCTCCAGTTCGGCGGTACGCTGTGCCACCTGCTGCTCCAGGGTGCGGTTTTGCAGCTCCAGCCTGGCGTAGAGTTCCCGCTGGGCGTGGATGTTGCGGTGTGCCCCCACCATCCTGGCGACACTGCCGTCCGGGTTGCGTGCGACGATGCGGCCGCAATCCGCCACCCAGAGGTAGTCACCGTTACGGCAACGGCAGCGGTACTCGGCCCGGTAGTCCGCCGCCCGCCCGCTCAGGCAGGCATCGAAGCTCTCCATGACCTGCGCCAGATCGTCCGGGTGGATCAGGTTCTCCCAGGTGAAGACGGTGTTGTCGAGGGAGTGGGGCTCATACCCCAGCATCTGATACCAGCCGGGATAGCGATGGACATAGCCGGTGTTGGCATTCCAGTCCCAGAGACCGTCGCTCACGACCTCCAGCATGCCGCTCATCACGGCCTCGTCGAGGGCCGGTAGCCTTGTCATCTCATTGTCATGCAGCATGAAAACCTTCCTTGTTCTGCTACTCGGCGCCACGGATCCGCTTGTTGACCTGGCGGGAAAACCGGGCCTGCCGGTCGAGCCTTCAAGGGGGCGACTGGCCTCGACACCCCGTCATGACGGGTTATCGGCCAAGTAGCCCTCTTGTTGAACAACAGTAGCAGCCCGCACACTTTCGAGTTTTGCGCGCCGTCACGCTCCCTTCCGTTCTTCTGCTGGCCAGATTGCACCACGGCGGTGCACACCTTTGGCGCAGCCCTGCCCATATTGGGCAAGCCTCGCTGACCAGGGTTGCGATTAATAAGTAAGTGCATGAATAAAAAGAAAAATACTTTTCTGGCGCAATATTTGCCTTTATCTGGGTGAACCACAAGGATTGGGGATATTGCATGAAATTAATCACCGCCATCATCAAGCCGTTCAAACTCGACGACGTGCGCGAAGCCATCGCCAACCTCGGCGTCGAGGGGCTGACGGTTTCCGAGGTCAAGGGGTTTGGCCGCCAGAAGGGGCACACCGAGCTGTACCGGGGTGCCGAATACCAGGTGGATTTCCTGCCCAAGGTAAAGCTGGAGATCGCCACCCTGGCCGACAACGTCGAGCAGATCATCGAAGCCATCAGCAAGGCCGCCCACACCGGCAAGATAGGTGACGGCAAGATCTTCGTTTATGACCTGCAGGCCGCCGTGCGCATCCGCACCGGCGAGACCGACGCAGACGCCCTTTGATACGACTGGAACTGAGGAATACGACATGGAAGAGTTGATCACATCCGTCAGCGAGCTGCGCTATGCACTCGACACCTTCTACCTGCTGATCTCCGGCGTGCTGGTCATGTGGATGGCCGCCGGGTTCGCCATGCTCGAAGCCGGCCTGGTCCGCGCCAAGAACACCACCGAGATCCTGACCAAGAACATCCTGCTCTATGCCATCGCCTGCATCATGTTCCTGCTGGTCGGCTACAACATCATGTACGTGGACAACAGCGCCGGCGGCTGGCTGCCGAGCTTTGGCAGCCTGATGGGCAGCCAGGCGGACGACGCGGGCCACTCCCTGCACTCCGACTTCTTCTTCCAGGTGGTGTTCGTCGCCACCGCCACCTCCATCATCTCAGGTGCGGTGGCAGAGCGGATGAAGCTCTGGTCCTTCCTGCTGTTCTGCGTGGTGATGACCGGCTTCATCTACCCCGTGGAAGGCTACTGGAGCTGGGGCGGCGGCTTCCTGAAAGAGGCGGGCTTCTCCGACTTCGCAGGCTCCGGCATCGTCCACATGGCGGGCGCTGCCGCTGCCCTGGCCGCCGTGCTGCTGCTCGGCCCCCGTCGCGGCAAATATGGCAAGCAAGGGGAGATCTACCCCATCCCCGGCTCCAACCTGCCGCTCGCGACCCTGGGCACCCTGATCCTCTGGATGGGCTGGTTTGGCTTCAACGGTGGCTCCCAACTGGCGCTCTCCAGCGCCGCTGACGCCACCGCCATCGGCACCGTGTTCGTCAACACCAACGCCGCCGCGGCCGCCGGTGTGGTCGGCGCCCTGCTGGTCAGCAAGCTCACCTGGGGCAAGGCGGATCTCACCATGATCCTCAACGGCGCCCTCGGCGGTCTGGTCGCCATCACCGCCGACCCGGCCTCCCCCAGCCCGCTGTTCGCCAGCCTGATCGGCGCCCTGGCCGGTGCCCTGGTGGTCTACGCCATCGTCGCCTTCGATCGCCTGAAGATCGATGATCCGGTCGGTGCCATCTCGGTACACGGCGTCTGCGGCCTGTTCGGCCTGATGGTGGTGCCCTTCTCCAACGCGAGCGCCACCTTCGGTGCCCAGTTGCTGGGTGCTGCCACCATCTTCGGCTGGGTCTTTGTCGTCTCCCTCGTGGTCTGGAGCCTGCTCAAGGCCACCATGGGCCTGCGGGTCAGCGAAGAGGAAGAGATGATGGGTGTGGATGTCCACGAGTGCGGCATCGATGCCTACCCCGAGTTCGTCAGCGTCAAATCCAGCATCTAAGCACGCCATCTGCTTGCGGGGCCCGGGGGAAACCCCGGGCCCCGTTTTTTTGGCGGCTCGACGTCCCTGATGGCAGGAGGGCGGTTCGAGTGATGCCACTCTGCCACGCAGCCGGTGAACCCTCTGCTTTGCCCCCTCCCCTTTTCAAGGGGAGAGTCGGGGTTTGCCGTGCCGATTGACGGATGGGGCCATAACCCCCTCCCCGCCTCCCCCTTGGCAGGGGGAGGAGCAAGCAAGCGCCCCTGGCTGGACGAATCAAAACATCGATGTGGCAGCCACGTAGGTTCGATTAGCGAAGCGTTATCGGACAGCGGTAACGGCATTGCGCCCTTCTCCCGTTGATTAAAAAAGGAGGAGAAGGGCTGGGGATAAGGGGCAGGAATAAAGAGAGTTCGCGGTAAACGTTGGGCTGTATGGAGATGGTATTCACCTGACAGTTGCCCACAAAAGGGAGTGGTCATACGGCTTCAAACCGGATAACAAAACGGTACCCCTACCGTGTTATCCGGAGTCACCGTATGACCACCAACGAGAAAGTAGCACGTCGCAAACTCAGCCTGCTAGAGCTCGCCAAAGAGCTCAATAATGTCAGCAAAGCCTGCAAGCTCATCGGCTACAGCCGTCAGCAGTTCTACGAAATTCGCCGTAATTACCAGACCTATGGCGCCGAGGGATTGCTCGACAAATTGCCCGGCTGTAAAGGGGCTCATCCCAATCGGGTCGCTCCCGAGATTGAACAGGCCATCCTCGATTACTCCCTCACCAGACCAACTCATGGCCCGCTGCGGGTCGCCCAAGAACTGGCTCTGCAAGGCATCAATGTCAGTGCGGGTGGTGTGCGTGGCGTGTGGCAACGTCACGACTTGCTCTCCAAACACGACCGCTTGTTGCGCCTCGAGAAAACCCACCGGGAGCAGACCATTGAGCTCAATGACGAGCAGATTCGCCTGTTAGAACGCTTCAGCCCCGAGTTTCGCGAACGCCAGATTGAGGTCCACTACACCGGAGAACTGGTGGCGGTCGACACCTTCTTCGTCGGCGCGCTCAAGGGGGTTGGCAAGGTGTATCTGCAAACCGTGCTGGACTGCTATAGCCGCCACGCCTGGGGACGGCTCTACACCAGCAAGCTGCCGGTGACCTCGGTTCATGTGCTCAATGAAACGGTACTGCCGTTTTTCGAGGCCCACGAGGCACGGGTCTATACCATCCTGTCGGATAACGGGCGCGAGTTCTGTGGACGAGCTGACCACCATCCCTACGAGCTGTTCCTGCAACTGGAGGGGATTGAGCACCGGACAACCAAGGTACGCAGGCCGCAGAGCAACGG
>NZ_JAAKNE010000188.1:0-4096 GCF_049170755.1 Aeromonas sp. 604176 | reverse complement strand
GCATTCGCCATGCGAGAGTAGGACACTGCCAGGCACCCAATACAAGAAACCCCGCTCATCGAGCGGGGTTTTTTATTGCCTGCAATTCAGCACGTTGCCGGATTATTAGACTTTCCCCTTCTTGTCATTCATTGATTACCCTTCTAAAGCCCCAAAAAGGCCTCTTTTCTGTTCGATATTTCCTCACTAGTTCAATGTGTTGGATATAAAAAGCACAGAATGTGATGCCTCTACCTTTCTTGTGATGCCTGCTCTGGTTTAATTCTTCAGTCCACATGGATGGACCAAGGAATCACAATAATTTAAGGAATAGACCCATGTTCAAAAGAACAGTAACGATGATGCTGGCGGCGGGAACCCTGGTATTAGGCGGTTGCGCATCCAATGGTGGTGCAGAGCAGGCGGGGGCAGACAACAGCGACTTCGGTGGCAAGTCCATCTACCTGCGCGGGGAGATGAACGACTGGATGGCGACTGATGAAAGCAAGGTAGTCAAGGTGGCCGACAAGCTCTATATGGCCAAAGGCTCCCTCAAGAAAGAGTGGGCCCCCTACAAGTTCAAGTTTGCTGATTCAGGCTGGAGCTGCGGTACCAACTTTGGCTACAAGAGCCCGAGTGATGGTGTTGCCGTGTTGGGTGGTGAGGCGGTGCCGGTCAACCCCTGTTCCAAGTATGAGGACATGAAGTTCTCACCTGATGCTGATGGCGTCTACGAGTTCTATCTGAATATGGCGGGTGAAACACCGACGGTTTACGTCAAGAAGCCCTGATCTATCTCTGAGTGTTAAATCTCTCAGTAAATTAATCAGTTAAGTGCCTCGGTCCAGAAATCTGCTGGCCGGGGCATTTTTTTAGGTTAGAATCGGCGCCCTCATGGCATCAGGTTTACTATATGTTGTGTCATTAATTTTAGATGGCACCATTAGTTGTGTTTTCTGCTGTTGTCATGATGTCGATGCATTCACATAAGGTTGATTGAAAATGGCTAAATCGAACCCGGTGCTGGAGAGTGAGCTTGGCTCCCGTCTTATCCCCATGCAGGAAACGTCCCTCGAGATCTGGGATAGCAAGTATCGCCTCAAGAGCAAGGATGGCACTCCCATCGACAGCTCTATCGACGAGACCTACCAGCGGGTAGCCCGTGCGTTGGCAGAGCAGGAGCTGGAACCTGAGGCCTGGTATGAGCCGTTCCTGTGGGCACTGCGCAATGGTGCCATTCCGGCGGGCCGCATCACCTCTAATGCGGGGGCGTTTGAGCACAAGCCTGCCACTTCAACCATCAACTGTACTGTTTCCGGCACCATCGAAGATTCGATGGACGATATCCTCGGCAAGGTGCACGAGGCTGGCCTGACCCTGAAAGCCGGGTGCGGTATCGGCTATGACTTCTCGACCCTGCGCCCGCGCGGTGCCTTTGTCTCCGGTGCAGGTGCCTACACTTCCGGCCCGCTCTCCTTTATGGATATCTATGACAAGATGTGTTTCACCGTCTCGTCAGCCGGTGGCCGTCGTGGCGCCCAGATGGGCACCATGGATATCCGTCATCCTGATGTGATCGAGTTTATTCAGGCCAAGCGTGAAGATGGTCGCCTGCGTCAGTTCAACCTCTCCCTGCTCATCACCGAAGATTTCGTCAAGGCGGTGAAAGAGGATGCCCCCTGGCAGCTGATTTTCCCCTACACCGCTAAAGAGGTGGAGCAGGATGGCATTGCGCTGGACGATCCCGCTCAGGTGCTCTGGGCCGACTGGCCCAACAAGGAAGGGGTTGTATTCAACGAGTTGGGGCAGGTCGCTTGTAAGGTCTACAAGACCCTGCCAGCCCGCAAGCTGTGGAATGTCATCATGACCTCCACCTATGACTATGCAGAGCCCGGCTTCATCCTGATCGACAAGGTCAACCAGATGAACAACAACTGGTTCTGTGAAGAGATCCGCGCGACCAACCCCTGTGGTGAGCAGCCGTTGCCGCCTTACGGTGCCTGCCTGCTTGGCTCGGTCAATCTGACCAAGTTTGTGCGCGCCCCTTTTACTGAAAACGCTGCGTTCGATTGGCAGGCGTTTCGCAAGGTCGTGGCCATCTTTACCCGCATGCTCGACAACGTGGTGGAGATCAATCAGCTGCCGCTGGCCAAGCAGCGCGAGGAGATCATCAACAAGCGCCGTCATGGCATGGGCTTCCTGGGGCTTGGTTCGACCCTGACCATGCTGCAGATCAAATACGGTTCTGCCGCGTCAGTCGCCTTTACCGAGCAGGTATCTCAGGAGCTGGCGATGACCGGCTGGCAGGAGTCACTGCGTCTGGCCAAGGAGAAAGGCTCTGCCCCCATCATGGAGCAGGAGTTTGAAGTGACTGGCAAGATGCTGCGTCTGCGCCCGGAAATGGCGGCTGATGGCATCAAGGTGGGTGACAAGGTGAAGGGCAAGGTGCTGCATGCGCGCTACAGCCGTTATATGCAGCAGGTTGCCGAAGTAGATCCTGCGCTGGTCACCGAGCTGGCCGAAGTGGGTGGGCGTTTCACTCACCACAGCAGTATTGCACCGACCGGCACCATCTCGCTGTCACTGGCCAACAACGCCAGCAACGGCATTGAGCCGAGCTTTGCTCACCACTACAGCCGCAACGTCATCAAGCCGGGCAAGAAGAGCAAGGAGAGCGTAGATGTCTACTCCTTCGAGCTGTTGGCCTATCGCGAGCTGGTGAATCCGGCCGCCATGCCGTATGCCGATGATGAGGCGAGCCGTCTGCCGGACTACTTCATTACTGCTGATGACATCACCCCGGCGCAACATGTGGACATTCAGGCGGCGGCCCAGCGCTGGATCGACTCCTCCATCTCCAAGACTGCCAACGTGCCGACTGATTTCCCGTTCGAGCAGTTCAAGGACATCTACATGTATGCCTCGGACTCCGGCCTCAAGGGCTGCACCACCTTCCGCTTCAATCCGGAGGCCTTCCAGGGCGTGCTGGTGAAGGAGAAGGATCTGGAGAACACCCTGTACGATTTCACCCTGGAGGATGGCTCCGTCATCTCCGTCAAGGGGAACGAAGAGATTGAATACGATGGTGAGCTGCACACTGCTGCCAACCTCTACGATGCCTTGAAAGAAGGCTACTACGGTAAATTCTGAGAACGACATTATGGTCAAAAAGATCGACAAGAAAATCGTCGCCTACAAGGTGCGTACCAAGGATGAGCCGCAAGAAGAGCTGTCCCCGCAGGATGACGTGGTGCACATGCATGAAACCGTGCTGCGTCCGGAGCGACTGATGGGCACCACCTACAAGCTGAAGACGCCGGAGCATGTCTCCGAGCACTCGCTGTTCATCACCATCAACGACATCATTCTCAACGAGGGTACTGTTCACGAAACCCGCCGCCCGTTCGAGATCTTCATCAACTCAAAGAGCCTGGAACACTACCAGTGGATCGTTGCGCTGACCCGCATTATCTCAGCCGTATTCCGCAAAGGTGGGGATGTCACCTTCCTGGTGGAGGAGCTGCGCTCGGTGTTTGATCCCAAGGGCGGCTACTGGAACAAGGGCAAGTACGTTCCATCGCTGATCGCCGAAATTGGCAACGTGATCGAGAGCCATCTCACCGAGATCGGCATGCTCAAGGCGCCGGGGCTGGACGAGCATCAGCAGGCGTTTCTGGCCGAGAAACAGGCTGAATTGAAAGCCGCTCAGGAGGCCGAAGAGCAACAGGCTGGCAGCGGTTTCCCGGCCAATGCCGCGCTCTGCTACAAGTGCCACACCAAGGCGCTGGTGCTGAAGGATGGCTGCATGACCTGCCTCAACTGTGGCGACTCCAAGTGCGGCTGACAAACATGCTCAAGTAGTTGAACGATAGAAAAAAGACCGGCCACAGTGCCGGTCTTTGTATTGCTGTTTTTATGCGCAATCAAATTAGGCGGCCAAGTGATTTGTTGCGCGATAGTAAAATCGGGCGTAGCGTTGAGGGTAATAAAACTGTCACGGCCGTGTGGTTTCAATGACATCTGAGATTCACACACGTGGCCCTTCAGTGCCAAGGAGGATGCTTATGGACAATACGGACCGAAAGCTGTTTATCCTGGATACCAACGTTCTGCTTCA
>NZ_JAAKNE010000187.1:0-4232 GCF_049170755.1 Aeromonas sp. 604176 | reverse complement strand
CGTGAAGTGGAGCAGGACCCGGATGTGCTGCTGGTCGGCCAGCCGACCCGGGGCGTCGACATCGGCGCCATCGAGTACATCCACCAGCAGATCATCGCCATGCGCGACAAGGGCAAGGCGGTGCTGCTGGTGTCGGTGGAGCTGGACGAGATCATGAGCCTCTCCGACCGCATTCTGGTCATCGCCGATGGCCGCATCGTCGGCGAGCTGGACGGCGCCAGGGCGGATGAACGCACCATCGGCCTGATGATGGCGAACATAGTTCCTGACGACGTGGCGACAAGCCAATCACAAGGAGCCACATCATGAAGGTCACAACCACTTGTAACGGATTCGGCCTGATGATGGTCAACACACCAGTCCCCGACGATATCAAGGAGGCCCATTCATGAGCCAAGCACGTGTTCCTGCCTGGATATCCGTGGGCGTGCTGCCCGCAGTCAATATCCTGCTGGCCTTCCTGGTGTCGGCCATCCTGTTCTATTACCTCGACATCAGCCCCATCGAGGCAGCCGAAATCATGTGGTACGGCGCCTTCGGCACCGGCGAGGGGATAGGCTTCACCCTCTACTACGCCACCGGTTTCATCTTCACCGGTCTGGCGGTGGCGGTGGCCTTCCACGCCAGCCTGTTCAACATCGGCGGTGAGGGGCAGGCCTATATCGGCGGCCTCGGGGTCGGTCTGGTCTGTCTGCTGCTCGGGGACGTGCTGCCGTTCGCCCTGCTCCTGCCGCTCGCCATCATCGCCGGCGGCCTGTTCGGCGCGGCCTGGGCCTTCATCCCGGCCTGGCTGCAAGCCAAGCGGGGCAGCCACATCGTCATCACCACCATCATGTTCAACTTCATCGCCGCCTCTCTGATGGCCTACCTCTTGGTCGACGTCTTCAAGCCGCCAGGATCCATGGCCACCGAGAGCAAGGTGTTCGCCGTGGCGAGCTGGCTGCCGAAGATGAGCGAGCTGGCGGCCGGTTTCGGCATCGCCATGCCCAACAGCCCCCTCAACATCAGCTTCTTCTGGGCGCTGATCTGTGCGGCCCTGGTGTGGGTCTTCATCTGGCATACCCGCTGGGGCTACGAGATCCGCTCCGTGGGTGCGAGCCAGAGTGCCTCCGCCTATGCGGGCATCTCCTATCCCAAGGTGGTGATCCTGGCCATGGTGATCTCCGGCATGCTGGCGGGCTTCTTCGCCCTCAACGTGCTGCAGGGTGAGCTGCACCAGATCAAGCTCAACTTCGTGGAAGGCTTCGGCTTCACCGGCATCGCGGTGGCCCTGATGGGCCGCAACCACCCGGTCGGCGTCATCATCGCCAGCCTGCTGTTCGGCTTCCTCTACCAGGGCGGCGCCGAGCTCAGCTTCGAGTTCGGGGTGGACCGCAACATCGTCGTGGTGCTGCAGGGTCTGGTGATCCTGTTCTGCGGCGCCCTGGAGCACATGCTGCGCCCGCGCATCGAGCAGGCCTATCTGGCCTTTGCCAACCGCCCGGTCGCCCAAGTGAAAGGAGCCTGATCATGTTCGAAATGCTGATCCTGATGCTGGACGCGACCATTCGTACCGCGCCTCCGCTCATCCTGGCGGCCATGGCCGGTATGTTTTGTGAGCGCTCCGGGGTGGTCAACATCGCCCTGGAGGGCAAGCTGCTAGCCTCCGCCTTCGCCAGTGCGGCGGCCGCCGCCGTCACCGGTTCCGCCTGGATTGGGCTGGGGGTCGGGGTGGGGATCTCCATCCTGTTCGCCCTGCTGCACGGCTTCGCCACCATCACCCACCGGGGTGATCAGGTGGTGAGCGGCATGGCCATCAACATCCTGGCAGCCGGTCTCACCGTGACCCTGGGGCGCTACTGGTTCGATCAGGGCGGCCAGACCCCGGCGCTCTCCGGTGCGGCACGCTTCGCCCCCATCGACCTGCCCTATGCCAAGGAGCTCTATGACGTGCCCGTCATCGGCCAGCTCTACAGCGAGCTCTTGAGCGGTCACTCTCTGCTGGAGTACGTGGCCTTCGCCGCCGTGCCCCTGGCCTGGTGGGTGCTGTTCCGCACCCGCTTCGGCCTGCGGCTGCGGGCGGTGGGCGAGGCCCCGGCCGCGGTCGACACCGCAGGCATCTCCGTGGTGCGCATGCGCTACACCGCCCTCATCATCGGCGGCCTGCTGGCGGGGATCGGGGGCACCTATCTGGCGGTGGCCCAGACCGCCCAGTTCATCCCCAACATGAGCGCGGGCAAGGGCTTCATGGCGCTGGCGGCCCTGGTGTTCGGCAAGTGGCGCCCCTGGAACGCCATGGCGGCCTGTCTGCTGTTCGGCTTCCTCGATGCGGTCGCCATCCGGCTGCAAGGGGTCAGCATCGGCGATTTCCCGATCCCGGTGCAGGCCATCGAGGCGCTGCCCTACATCCTGACGGTCTTCCTGCTGGCCGGTTTCATCGGCAAGGCGGTGGCCCCCAAGGCCCTCGGCACCCCCTATGTCAAGGAGCGGGAATAGCCCCGCCCTTCATGCCATGCAAAAGGCCCGCACATGCGGCAATGCTGTTCACTTAAGCGGAGCCGCATTGCGATTTACCGGAAAACGGGTCTTTGATATCTTCACCGCCCTGGGTCTCGATGGCCTGGGGCGTTTTTCTATGAACATGACGCCTATGCAGCCCCGCAACTCCGCCAACCTCCGTGGCGTATGGGCTGGCGATAACGCGCCCGCCATCACTGCCATCTGGTTCGCGATGAAATGACAGGCAAACTTAAAGCTCACCTCATTGGGCGCTCGCTGATGGGCTACGGCGGCCTGGCTGGCCTCCCGCCTGACCAGATTGTATCCAAGCAGCAATCCCCACAGCTCCTGATAGACCAAGTCCACTTTCTTGCTTCTCAGCGTGATGGCGTTGTGCTGCATCGCGCTTTTGATATCCCGGTATCCCAGCTCGATTTCCCAGCGCTCGTGGTACAGGGTCGCCACCTGAGCTGCGCTGAATCGCGCCACGGGCAGGGAGGTAAAGACCGTTTTCTCCTTGCCTGCCACCTCATAGGTCACTGCGCGAACTTGCCAGTGTGTCGGCAACGCCGGGTTTTTCTTGCTAGCCTGAGGCGAGACCGTCATTTGCAACAGACGGTCACCGTCGCCATAGCGCTCAAGTTCCGTGTATACCAGCCCCTTGCGTTCCGGGATGAGCCAGTGACGGTCGGTGTCTTCGGCCTGAATACGCAGCAACAGGTCGGCACCGAAGAAGCCTTTATCCAGCAGGGTCACTGACTTGTCCGGCAATGAGTGAATGAACTCGCTGGCCAGGGGGATTTCCCCTTTGCGGTACGGGCTGATGGCCGCGTTGGCAATGACATGCGAGCGGACATTCATGAGCGTGACCAACCGCAGCATCGGGTAGGGTGTCTGCCGGTTGGTTGAGGTGTTACCCGAGCCGAAATGTGCTCTGAGTTCAGGCATATCTTGGGTTCGGAACAGGGCCCCATCGATGGCAAAGACCTGTAAACCGTGCCAATGGTCTTCAGGATAACGTTCCCGCCCCCACACATCGGCGCACTGTTTGAACAGCCACTCGAGCGGCTGTTTGCCGAGTCGCTGACGGGCCTGAGACAGGGCACTGTCCGCGAGCAAGGCATCATTGGCCAACCCTTCTGCACAGATGTTGAGGCGCCGAGCGACCTCGGAGATGGGCTCATTGCGGAAAAAGGCCATCCCCACGACGAGCCACAAGACCATATCAGAAGGTAAGCGGCGTCGGCGGATAGTGGCCTTTTCAGACAAGGCGGCAGCGGCAGTAATCCATTCGTCGGGAATATGGTCGGCAAAAATGGCCAACCGAGCCAGCATGTCGCCAGATGCCTCAACAACATCGTTCAGATCGTTTGCAATAGACATAAAAAATCCGGAACCAGTGATTGGTTCCGGATTGTCCTACAGCAGAAGGATCGGTCAATGGATCCTTAACTGATCAGCATTGCGGCCAAGTCCCGGGGTTTGTCGTTATGGGGCTTAGAACCTATCCCAGTAGGCGTAATCGTTGAAGGCAGTTTGAACACGGACAGCGCGCAGAAACCGGAGCGTACTGTAGTACGTGAGGATTTCGAGCACTGCCCAGGTTCAAAATGGCGAATAAGATAGCCTATTGACATCCTCCCCCACCTTAGCGCTTCGCGTCACAGGAGGGGGATTCCCATTACTGGGTGATAGCTGCTCGCGCAGTACCGGGTTCCTGCTTCATCGGGCGGCCTGATTGCACCACGCCTCCA
>NZ_JAAKNE010000186.1:0-4491 GCF_049170755.1 Aeromonas sp. 604176 | reverse complement strand
GTCAGTACGAGTTCTCTCGTCTGAACCTCGAATACACCGTCATGTCCAAGCGCAAGCTGAACCTGCTGGTGACCGAGAAGCACGTCGATGGTTGGGATGACCCGCGCATGCTGACCGTCTCCGGTCTGCGTCGTCGTGGTTACACCCCGGCCTCCATCCGCGAGTTCTGCAAGCGCATCGGCGTCACCAAGCAGGACAACATCGTCGAGATGAGCATGCTGGAAGCCTGCATCCGCGAAGACCTCAACGAGCATGCGCCGCGCGCCATGGCCGTGCTGCATCCGGTGAAAGTGGTCATCGAGAACCTGGCTGCCGACGAAGTGCTGACAGCCCCGGCCCACCCGAGCAATGCCGAGATGGGTACCCGCGAGCTGAATTTCACCCGCGAGATCTTCATCGACGAAGCGGACTTCAAAGAAGAGGCGAACAAGCAGTTCAAGCGTCTGGTGCTGGGCAAGGAAGTGCGTCTGCGCAATGCCTATGTGATCAAGGCTGAGCGCATCGAGAAAGATGCCGATGGCAAAGTCACCTGCATCTACTGCTCCTACGATCCCGAGACCCTGGGCAAGGATCCGGCCGATGGCCGCAAGGTGAAAGGGGTGATCCACTGGGTCAGCGCCACTCACTCCCTGCCAGCGGAAGTGCGTCTCTACGACCGTCTGTTCAAGGTGCCGAACCCGGGCGCCGAGGATGACTTTGAAGCTGCGCTGAACCCGGAATCCCTGGTGATCATCGAGGGGGCCCGTGTCGAGGCCTCCCTGAAGAACGCCAAGCCGGAGCAGGCTTACCAGTTCGAGCGTGAAGGTTACTTCTGCGCCGACAACAAGCTCTCCAGCCCGGAGCATCTGGTGTTCAACCGCACCGTTGCCCTGCGTGACTCCTGGGGCAAAGTCGAAGGCTAAGCCGATGGGGCAGGGGAGACCCTGCCCTGTGCGATGCCAACGGCCTGCGCCGGACAATAAAAAGCCAGCTGATGCTGGCTTTTTATTGTCCGTTATCTGCAAGTCACGGGCGACTTATTCGTCGTGCTTGCACTCACCTGTTGCACAGTGACCGTAGAGGTAGAGGCTGTGGTTGGTGAGACGGATATTGAATTTCTTGGCGATCTCGCGCTGGCGCTGTTCGATCACTTCGTCGGAGAACTCGATCACCTTGCCGCAGTCAAGGCAAACCAGGTGGTCGTGGTGCTCCTGAGTGGCCAGCTCGAATACCGACTTGCCACCTTCGAAGTGGTGACGGGTAACGATACCGGCATCATCAAACTGGTTGAGAACGCGATAGACGGTAGCGAGACCAATCTCTTCACCCAGGTCGATCAGTCGTTTATAGAGATCTTCGGCGCTGGTGTGCTGGCAGTCCGGCTGTTGCAGGATTTCCAGGATTTTGACCCGGGGCAAGGTGATCTTGAGCCCGGCCTTTTTTAACGCTTGGTTGTTGTCTGCCATATTCTACTTATTCGCATTCTCGAAGGTGGGGTTATTCTGATGGACTGCCGCAGGAATGGCAACCTTGAACTCGCTTGGCCTGCCATTATAGGTCGTAGCCTCCCTAAAAATAAACCCAGCAATTCAAGGGGTTTAGCCATAAATGGCCGGTTGGATTGAAATAATCAATCGTGTCGTCCGACTTGCTGGCATGGCAGATGTTGATAAGATGTAACTTTCATATTCTGGTCGGATGAGATCCATGGATTGGCTTTTTGACAATGCGGCCTGGGTGCGCCGCGCACTCAACGCCTGGCCCCCTTTCTGGGGGGCCGGTATCAAGATAGAGACCCTGAGCGATGACTTTCGCTACTGCCGGGTGACCCTCAAATCCTGCTGGTGGAACAAGAACGCCAACCGCACCCAGTTTGGCGGCAGCATGTTTGCCATGACGGACCCCATCTATCCGCTGATGCTGATGGGCTACTTCAAGAATCGCTACTACGTCTGGGACAAGGCGGGCAGCATCAACTACATCAAGCCGGGCAAGGGCAAGCTGGTGGCCGAGTTCAACCTGACCGAGGGCAAGCTGGCCGAAATCGTGGCGGCGACTGAAGGTGGCAACAAGCATTTCCCCGAATTCGAGGTGACGGTACAAGACAAGAGCGGCGAGCTGGTGGCGCAGGTCAAGCGCACCCTCTATGTGCGGGCCAAACCGGAGCACAGAGGTGAATAACAGGGAAGAATAAAGGCAGGCATCGCAACAAGCAGATACAACAAGGGCCCCGTCGGGGCCCTTGTTGTCAGAGGTATGAGGGGAGGCGGATTACTCCAGCTCGCCCAGGCACATCTCTTCGTGCAGCTGCTTGCACCAGCCCTTGACGCGCTCGGCGGTCAGCTCCGGCTGGCGATCTTCATCGATACCCAGACCGACAAAGTGCTTGTCATCGACCAGTGCCTTGGAGGCTTCGAACTCGTAGCCGGCAGTCGGCCAGTGACCGATGATGATGGCGCCTTTGGCTTCGACGATGTCGCGCAGGGTGCCCATGGCGTCGAGGAAGTACTCGGAATAGTCTTCCTGATCACCGCAACCGAAGATGGCGACCAGCTTGTTGGTGAAGTCGATTTCGCCCAGATCGGGGAAGAAGTCGTCCCAGTCGGCCTGGGCTTCGCCGTAGTACCAAGTCGGGATGCCGAACATCAGCAGATCAAAGCTCTCGATGTCGGCCTTGCTGCTCTTGGCGATGTCACGGACTTCAATCAGGTTTTTGCCCAGCTCTTTCTGGATCATCTTGGCGACAGCTTCGGTGTTACCGGTATCGCTGCCAAAAAACAGACCTACACTTGCCATAGTGTTTAGTTACCCGTATTTGGTGTTAATGCTCAACGCTCAGACTGCAATGTCCACCGCAAAGGCGGACTCAATCTGTTGTTTCAGGATAGATTGGATCAGCTCGGCTCGGCTGATGTTCTGTTGTAACGCAAGTTGGTTCAGGCGCTCCAGCAACTCGGCCTCCACCTTTAACTCTACCCGCTTCAGCCCATTTTCCCGATCGCGCTTAAGCTGGTTACGCTTGTTGATCTTGAGCTGGGTCTCGCGGGGGAGTGGATTGGTCTTTGGCCTGCCGGGGCGCTTCTCATTTGCGAACAGATCCAGTGTTGTTCGATCAGTTTGCTGTTTGGCCATACATCACAGATGAAAATAAGTTAGCCGAGTCCTGAGCCTTCCCAGCCCAGTTCGATCAGCCCCTTGGCGACAAAACCCGCACAACCCAGAAACAGTACCAACCAGACGATAAAACGACCGAAACGGGGCACGTTGCCGCGCTTGAGCACGTCCTGAATGGCCAGGCCAATCAATATGAAAATGGCCACAAAGAATAACTTGAGGCCCAAACTTTCGATCAGGTCGATATGTTCACTTAGCATGGATTGCGCACACTCCTTATGACCGGCGCACTATATCACAAAGGATTTGAAACTGTTAACCGCCTGTCGACAGGAAATCCACAACCAATTTGTTGAACAGAGCCGGTTTTTCCGCATGCAGCCAGTGGCCGGTACCCGCGATGACACGCACCTTTGCCGCCGGGAATTGGGCCAGTGCCGTCTCGCTGTATTGGGGCTGCATATAGTCAGAATCCCCCCCCTTGATAAAGAGCACCGGCCCCTCGAAGCGGCGTTCATCGTCTGGCCAGCCCATGATGTTGGCGTAGTTTTGCTCAAGGGCGGGCACATTGAAGCGCCAACCCCAGCCATGCTCGCCTCTGGCGAAGGATTTGAGCAGGAACTGGCGCACCCCGGCGATCTCGATATGCTGTGCCAGCATGGCTTCCGCTTCACTGCGGCTTTGCGGCGGCGTGCGCAGTGTGGCATTGAGTCCGGCGAACACATTCTGGTGGCGGGAGTGGGGATAGGCGACCGGCGCCATGTCGGCCACCACCAGCTTGGTCACCCGCTCTGGCGCCAGCTTGGCGACCTGCATCGCCACCTTGCCACCCATCGAGTGGCCAATCAGGGTCGCTTCGGCAATCTCCAGCCGATCCATCAGGGTGAGGATATCGGCCGCTTGTGCCGGATAGCTCATCTCGCTGCTATGAAAGGAGGCTCCGTGGTTGCGCAGATCGACGCTGATGACCCGATAGTGCTCGCAGAGGGCACGGGCCAGCAGGCCGAGGTTGTCTAGGCTGCCAAACATGCCGTGGATCAGAATGACCGCCGGTCCCTGACCCTGCTCCTTGAAGTTCAATATGCTGTTTTGTTGCAAAATGACACCTTGTCGGTCGTGGGTGCGTATCGCTGTTTTATTTAACGCACTGGAAAGAAAAGGATTTCGTCCAATGGATTGGGATTTTGTGTGGTTTTTTTTCTAAAAAATCCCGTCCGGATCGGCTATCAGTGCGGCTGATCACACACTTGGCCCGCTATTATGCCGTATTCTCGATGAGATTCATGTACATCTGCCAGCCCCTTGCTTGGGCTGTCGGGTTTGCCTATGTATAATCGCCGCATCCGAATTTCGACGAGTCCAGCGCATCCCTATGAAAACCATCGAGCTTGATGACGA
>NZ_JAAKNE010000185.1:0-4495 GCF_049170755.1 Aeromonas sp. 604176 | reverse complement strand
CGCCGAGTTCGAAGAAGTGAAAGACGACAAGAAGTAAGCCCTACCCAGATGGGCGGAGTCCGCTTCGCCCATCGGCTTGGTCAATGAATTCACGGGCGTTGGGTAACCAACGCCCGTCTGCGTAACCACAGGATGAGTATGTCGAAGCGCGATTTCTACGAAGTACTGGGTGTGGCGAAAGATGCCGACGATCGCGAGATCAAGAAGGCGTACAAGCGCCTGGCCATGAAGTATCACCCGGATCGTAATCAGGGTGATGCCGCATCCGAAGAGAAGTTCAAAGAGGTCAAGGAAGCCTACGAGGTCCTGACCGATGCCAACCTGCGTGCCCGTTACGACCAGTACGGCCATGCCGGTGTCGACCCGAGCCAGGGTGGCGGTGGCCACGGTGGCTTTGGCGGCGGTGCCGACTTCGCCGACATGTTTGGTGACGTATTCGGTGACATCTTCGGCGGTGGCCGTGGTGGTGCTCGTCGTGGCCCGGCCCGTGGCTCCGACCTGCGTTACACCATGGAGCTGACGCTGGAAGAGGCGGTACGCGGGGTCTCCAAGGAGATCAAGGTGCCGACTCTGGTTCACTGCGAAGTCTGTAACGGCTCCGGTGCCCACACCGGCAGCAGTGCCCAGACCTGCCCGACCTGCCACGGCTCCGGCCAGGTGCAGATGCGTCAGGGCTTCTTTGCGGTGCAGCAGGCGTGTCCGCACTGTCACGGTCGCGGCAAGATCATCAAGGATCCGTGCCGCAAGTGTCACGGTGAAGGTCGCTACCAGCGCACCAAGACCCTGTCGGTGAAAATTCCGGCGGGCGTCGATACCGGCGATCGCATCCGTCTCTCCGGCGAAGGGGAAGCGGGGGAAGCAGGAGCTCCGGCAGGTGATCTCTACGTACAGGTGCACGTCAAAGAGCACGAGATCTTCGTGCGTGACGGCAACAACCTCTACTGCGAAGTGCCCATCAGCTTCACCGCAGCTGCCCTCGGTGGCGAGATTGAAGTGCCGACCCTGGATGGCCGCGTCAAGCTCAAGGTCACTCCGGAGACACAGACCGGCAAGATGTTCCGCATGCGCGGCAAGGGCGTGAAGTCAGTACGCTCCGGCCAGGTAGGGGATCTGATGTGCAAGGTGGTGATCGAGACGCCGGTCAACCTCACCGAGCAGCAGAAAGAGCTGCTGCGCCAGCTGGACGAATCCTTCAGCGGCGCCGCTGCCAAGACCCACAAGCCGAAATCGGAAGGCTTCTTCGAAGGGGTGAAACGCTTCTTCGACGATCTGACCAAGTGATGGCATAGACCCGTGTCGATATAAAGAGAGAGGGAGGCGTGATGCCTCCCTCTCTCTCTTATCTTGAACTATCGGAGATGGCGGTGGTTTGGCTGCCCCCATCTGCTGTGCGCTGTCAGGCAGCAGCCAGTGACCCACCGAGGAAGGCATAGGCGAAACCAAAATAGATCAGCACGCCCAACAGATCCATGATCGAGGTGAGCATGGGGGAGCTGAGGGTTGCCGGATCAGTCCCCATCTTCCGTGCGGCAAACGGCAGGACCAGACCAAGCAGGCTGCCAACCACAGTCACCGTCATGGCAGAGAGGCTGACAATCATGACGATGTCCCAGCCGATGCTCTTGCTCCAGAATGCCATCACCCCTTCCAGCAGGGCGACACCCAGCCCCAGAGCCATTGCAACGGGCAGATCGCGCCGCAGCACGAAAAAGAAGTCACGCATGCTCAGCTTGATCTGACCCATGCCCATTGCCCGGATCACCAAGGTGGCCGACTGGCTGCCCGAGTTGCCCCCCATGTCGATAATAGGGGCAATAAAGGCTGCGAGGATCAGTACTTCGCTGATGAGTTCTTCCTGAGCGGCGACCAGATTGCTGGTCAGTATGCCGAATACGGTCAAGACCGCCAGCCAGAAGAATCGGGCGCTGAACATGTTAAAGGTGCTGGATGCGCGAAGATCAAGTTCGGGACCTCCCAGCGCAGCCGTACCACCGAAGCGGGCAATCCGGTTGGCATCTTCCTCTTCGGCAACATCCATTGCATCATCCACGGTCACCATGCCGAGCAACTGCTGATCCTGATTCAATACGGGGAGGGCCAGCAGGTTGTAACGGGCGATCATCTCCGCGGCTTCGCCTTTGGGGGCATCGGCCTGAATACTCACCAGCTCGCGCTGCATAATGGCCGAGATGGGGGTTTTGCTGTCGGCGAGAAACAGTTCGCGCAGGGAGACAACCCCGATGAGGCGGCGCATTTCATCCACGACATACAGGGTATAAATACTCTCCCTGTCGGCAGCAGTGCTGCGCAGCCGTTGCAGCCCCTCTCCCACAGTGATGTCAGCCGTCAGGCTGGCACAATCCGAGCTCATGATGGAGCCGACGAGGTTTTCCGGGTAAGAGGCCAACCGTTGCGTATCCTCACGTTCTTCATCTGTCATCGCATCGAGCAGGGTCTGGCGCAAGGCTGCGGGCAGACGATTGTAGAGATCGGCTCTGTCATCGGGGGATAGGCGGGTACACAACTCCTCCAATTGGGGCTTGGCCATGGAACGTACCAGGCTGGCCTGAATATCGCTGGGCAGATGGCGGAAGATGCGTGCGGCACGCAATGCAGGAACCAGATTGAGAAAGGTATGAATATGTTTATCTGTCAGGCGGTTTATCGCTTGTGCCAGATCGACCTCATGAATATTCAGGCTGAGGCTCTGGATCCCCATACGATCCTTGTTTTGCAGCAGTACATACAGTTGTTGGTGAATATCTTGGTATTGCATTTATATATCCTTTAATACATCAGCCTGGAAAATAGAAAATAGAATTCCGACTGACATCACATCAGCAAAAATAGATAAGGAAATAACGCCCGAAAATTAATCCGGACTAGTCGCCGATACCGGCTCCAGGGTCAGGGTCCATGACACACCTCCTGATTGATGTAAAGAATCGTCATATGCTTACCCGTCAATAGCCACGCATGGGGAATGAACAGGTGTTGCACTCGGCACAAGTAAATGAAGGTGGAGCGGATCGCGGGACGGTCGTCGCCCGGCTAGCGGCTGTTGCCATCTCCCATGCCACCTTGTCAAAAGCCTTGTGGCTACTGACCTGCAGCGATAGAGGTTCGCCATCGTTGACGCACGCCAGAGGCGGAAAAACATGGCGTGATGAGGTAACAGTGGTAATGACATGGTGACCCTGATATCAGGAGAAGACCCATGCAGGCATTATTTACGCATCCAGTCTGTAGCATTGGATGGCGTCAGTAACAGACATCGAGTGAATACAGGGAAGGAATTGCACTCAGGTGCAAATAAACCGCTCTCCGCATAGTGCGAGATAGCGGCAGAACAATCTGCGGGGATCTCGCGACTCAGGTATTGGCTGACGAGCTCAACAACCTACTGTCATCTGATGAATTGCCCACTGATGGTCTCCGTTATTAATCAATGCTGCGATGCTACTGGAATGGTTCTTATTGGTAAATAATTAATCCACCGCCAGAAACATTTAGAAACATCTTTATTGATATTTTGGTAATTGAACGACAGGAATGTCGCGTATTCAGCTATATCGCATGCGTGATCGGTATTATTTACGCTGCTTTGTAGCCGAACCTGATGGTGTAATGCGTGTAACAATCTCCACCAACAGAATGACGCATAGGGTATGCCGATACCTGGCAGACCCATCGCCAGCACCCTGATCCGGTTGGTGGTGAGGTGCCCCCCTTCCTATTCACATTGTCAGGGTCGCTGCTCGCAGAATCGGGATCCGCCTTATTGAGTGGATCCTGATGAGGGATCCTCCTCACAACTCCCGCCAATTCCTGCTGTACAAATGTTATCCCGCTCACACTATTGCTGAAACGGTTTAGTTGTCATATTGAGTTGGCTAAATTGGTTTAGCTATGCTCTGGCTGTCGATAACAACAGCGCCCGTCCGGGCCACAGATGACAGGTGAGGAAGATGATGATGTTCAAGAGCAAGTTGGCGCTGGCGGTAGCGCTGGGATTGGGGATGAGCAGCCCGCTGTGGGCGGCGCAGGCGAGTATTGCAGGTGAGAGTGTCGAGGCCAGATTGGCGGCGCTGGAGGCGCGGGTACAGGCAGCCGAAGCGAGAGCCGAGGCGGCAGAGAGCCGTGCCAGTCAGGCGGAAGTGAAGGCGAGCGCGGCGAGTGAGCAGGCGCAGGCGGCCGACAACCGCAGCCAGAAGATGGATGAGAAGACAGCAGGTGCCCAGGGCTTCGAGTTTCACGGCTACGCCCGCTCGGGCCTGTTGGTCAACGGCAATGGCAACGGCGGGCGCGGCGGCCCCTACATCACGCCAGCCGGTTCGGTGGGCGGGGCCGTCGGTCGCCTTGGCAATGAGGATGACACCTATATGGAGGCCAACCTGCTGAAAACCCAGACCTTCGAGGATGGCAGCTGGGCCCGCTACAAGCTGATGCTGGCAGACGGGGTGGAGACCAGCAACGACTGGACCGCCAGCGATTC
>NZ_JAAKNE010000184.1:0-4507 GCF_049170755.1 Aeromonas sp. 604176 | reverse complement strand
TGCTCAATCACTTGCGGCGCAAGATAGAGCAGGTTAGTGTTGATGGTTACCATGGCACCAAAGCGTGTCACCTCCTTCTGAAAAATAGGGAGCAGGGCCATTTTTTCTCACAGTAGCTCTATTTATTAACTTCAATGTATGTTCTTCCTGCTTCTTATAAAAAGCAGTTGATTATGTTAATTTTTATCATTATCCGTAAAGTTTAGAACTGAATTATGAAAATCAAAGAGGGGCCTGAACAGGCCCCTCTTTGATTTTCATATAGGCTCAGATAGCCTCTTATTTAACGACAACCTCTCCAACCATACCAGCTTCCATATGACCAGGTACAAGACAAGCAAATGATACTGTACCTGCTTTATCAAATTTCCATAGCACTGCACTCTTCTGACTGGGTGCAAGAGAGATCATGTTTGGCATGCTATGTTTCATCTGCATACCTTGCATTTGTTGCATCATTCCCGCATGCTCTTTGAGCTCTGAGGTTGTTCCGAGAACGAACTCATGTGGTAGTTTTCCATTATTCTTTATAAAGAATCGGATTGTTTCACCTTGTTTGACCGATATCGTTTTCGGTGTAAACCGCATGGTGTCATCCATAGATACGTCAATGGTTCTAGACACATCTTTGGCAACACCAGGGGAACCAGCCATACTCCCCATGTCATGCCCCATAGGAGCTGGATTCCCCTTCATTGAACTCATGTCATGGTTCATGCCATTCTTCATTGAGTTCATGTCATGACCTTGCTCAGAAGCCATCACACCCGTAGAAATTACTATCACAGCAGCAGTAATCATTTTGAATTTCATACATTACCTTCCTTATGTAATCAGAACCAGAATCTGGCACCTGCAATAAATCTCGTATCAGATGTACTCTCCCCATGATCTTTTGCTAGATCGTATGTATTGCCAGCGAGAGTTTTCCATTCAACGCCTATGTAAGGAGCAAACTGCCTACTTATTTCATAACGTAACCGCAAGCCAGTGCTGATGTCTGAGATACCTCGCCCAACAGACATATCATCATTATCTTTACTGTAAATATTCATTGCAGCTTGGGGCTGTAGTATCAATTTCTGAGTAAGTAAGAGGTCATATTCCGCCTCTAGGCTTAAAAGCATTAGACCATGCTGATCTACAAATAAAGAGGAGTCAACCTCAAACCAATATGGCGCTAATCCTTGTAGGCCAAGGGCAAGCCATCCTTTATCGCTTCTAGATTGATATGTATCATATCTTGCTCCAAAAAGGATGTCCCAGTATGCAGATGTAGCATACCCATAAAGAACTTGGTTTTCTGTATCCTGTAATGAATTTTTATATTCACCTTCAGATTTAAACCATATTTTTTGATAGTCTTTCCCTACCCAAGCAAGGGCTTTGTAGGAAGCATAATTTTCCTCTCGTCCATTTGAATATTCAAGCCTGTCAATTAACAGAGAAGAAAAGGTATGTTCATCTGCTAAGGAAAGCTGCTCTCTGCCTTCAAAAAGGCTTGGGCCTGAACTAAGTGTGAGTCCATCAGAATATTCATCAGGGCTTCTTTGTTCGCTATCCTCAGATGCGGTTAAATCAGGGTGATAGCCGCTAACAGCATCTTTTGACTCCTCAGAAAAAGAAAGAGAAGCAAATAACCCAAGGCTGATCAACCATATTCCATTTTTTACTATACTTTGAATTAGCATTATTTATTTCCTCAAGAAACCACTACTTCACGGAACATTCCAGCATCCATATGGAACATAATATGACAGTGCCAAGCCCAACGGCCAATGGCATCAGCGGTCACAAGAAAACTAATTCGTTGTGCTGGCTGCACAGGTATTGTGTGCTTTCTTGCCAAAAAGGAGCCATCTTCATTCTCAAGTTCACTCCACATACCATGTAAATGCATGGGATGGGTCATCATGGTGTCATTGTGGAGAGTAATTCTAACTCTTTCTCCATAATTAAAATGAATTGGTGTTGATTTACCGAACTCAACGCCATCAAACGACCATGTATAGCGTTCCATATTTCCAGTCAAATGAAGTTCAATTTCGCGTTCTGCTGGTCTTGGATCTATGGGCCCACCTTTAGTTTTCAGGTCTGCTAACGTAAGCACTCTTCTCCCATTATTACGTAGCCCTACACCAGGGTCATTCAGATTGCGTCTTGGTGTATCTACCCTCGCATCAACACTGGGCCCAAACTCTGTACTGGCATGCCTAACCTTGCTTGGCGGTGTAGCATTACTCATACCAGCCATAGAACCATGATCCATACCAGCCATGGAGCTATGATCCATCGTTGGCATTGCCCCCGATGCCATGCCAGGCATTGAGCCATGATCCATACCTGCCATGGAGCCGTGATCCATTCCGTCCATGGAGCCCATCATATCTTCCATTGAAAGAGGCTCAGGTTTGTCTACAGTAGGAATCGGAGCTGAAAGGCCAATCGCCGTCGACAACGTACCTCGGGCAAAACCAGTACGATCCATCGACTGTGCGAAAATCGTATGGGCGTTATCGATGGGTTGAACAATGACATCGTAAGTTTCACCAGGGCCGAAACGAAACTCATCTACGTCTATAGGTTCAATATCAACACCATCGGTTTGTACAACCGTCATTTTTATGCCTGGAATTCTGACATCGTAAAAAGACCCTCCAGCACCATTTATAAATCTAAGTCTGATCTTCTCACCTTTATTGAAGACACCAGTCCAATTTCCATTAGGGGTTGTTCCGTTCATTAAATAGGTTAAAGTTGCAGAGGATAAGTCAGCCAAATCTGTATAATTCATTCTCATTTCATTCCACATCTGGCGTTTGGTGAAGGCAACCTTTAATCCACTGTTGCTGACATCGTTAATGAAGTCGATAGCTGTAGGCTGATTAAAATTATAGTAATCACTTTGCGATTTCAATTTTGATAAAATTCGCATCGGGTGCTCATCTGTCCAGTCTGACAAGAGAACAACATAATCTCTATCGGCTGATATAATCTCGCCTTCTTTTGGCTCTATAATTAAAGCGCCATACATTCCCGTCTGTTCTTGAGAACCAGAGTGAGAGTGATACCAATATGTACCGGACTGTTCCAACGTGAATTTATATGTGAATGTCTCTCCTGGTTTAATACCATTGAAACTAATACCAGGTACGCCATCCATTTCAAATGGAAGTATTATACCATGCCAATGAATAGAGGTAGGCTCACTGAGCTTATTGGTAACACGAAGAGTAACCTCATCGCCTTCCTTTAAGCGTAATGTCGGTGCAGGTATGGAGCGATTGACAACCGTGGCAATTCTTGTACTTCCAGTAAAGTTGACAACAACTTCTTCAACTACCAGATCGATTACTGTTCCACTTAAAACTGAGCTGTAAACCTTTTGCGGCAGTTCTTCTTTAGCGTTAATTGACATAGGAATCGATGCCACAACTCCGCCAGCAGCAATCCCTTTAACAAACTTTCTTCTTGAGATAGAAGGATTAAATCCATTTTTACTATGAACATCATTCATAAGCGCCTCCATTTCATCACAACTGTGATGTGCGATGATGCTCATTATAGAAATCAATGTACAATTACAATACTGTAATTTTTCTCAATGCGTATAAAAAATGCGCAAAACTTACGTTAAAGCATGATTTTATTTGCTTTATCTGTTTCGCCCACTACCCATTCCATGCTGAAGTGCAATCACATGGACATCACCGTTGTAGCTGACTTTGACTGTGTTGATACTTTTGTCCATGGGGAGTTGCAGTTGCTTTGTCTTCCCAGGAGTAGCCATTACAGTACCCAGTTTAGTGTCATCCAGGGTAGATACACTCACAGTATCGGTACTAAGTGCGTTGGCACTCCAATCCATATATATAATGTTGTGCCCAGCACGAACGTTATAAGGCACAGGAGCCTGAGCAAAGGCGGAGAAGCTTCCGACGACCAGCGTACATGCCATGAATGCACCAATTTTAATATTCATAAACCACCTCATTTAATTATGACTCAAGTTACGTGACTAACTATATACTCTGAATCATTACATGAAGCTGTCACAAAAATTACAAATTAGTAATAAACCTATTGAAGAGTGTTTGGGGAACGCTGGATGCCTTAAATCAGGACATACCCTATTTTTTGACCTGCTCAGATAGAGATTCGGTTCATGCAGCATGAATCGCCCGGCTTCCCTAGGGAAGGTGCGAACAAGTCCCTGATATGAGATCATGTTTGTCATCTGGAGCCATGAAAAAGGGTTCATCATGAGTCATCAGCTCACCTTCGCCGACAGTGAATTCAGCAGTAAGCGCCGTCAGACCAGAAAAGAGATTTTCTTGTCCCGCATGGAGCAGATTCTGCCATGGCAAAACATGGTGGAAGTCATCGAGCCGTTTTATCCCAAGGCTGGTAATGGCCGGCGACCTTATCCGCTGGAAACCATGCTACGCATTCACTGCATGCAGCATTGGTACAACCTGAGCGATGGCGCGATGGAAGATGCTCTGTA
>NZ_JAAKNE010000183.1:0-4719 GCF_049170755.1 Aeromonas sp. 604176 | reverse complement strand
ATCGACACCAAGCCCGAGTAAACTTTACACATAGCCTTAAATCCGGCATGATCCAGCGGTTTTTTGTTGTGGCTTATCAAGAGGATTCAATGGCTAAAGAAGACAGTATTGAGATGCAGGGCACTATTCTCGAAACCCTGCCCAATACCATGTTCCGTGTGGAACTGGAGAATGGTCACGTGGTTATCGCTCATATTTCAGGCAAGATGCGCAAAAACTACATTCGTATCCTGACTGGAGACAAAGTAACGGTAGCACTGACTCCCTACGATCTCTCCAAGGGACGTATTGTTTTCCGCTCTCGCTAAGCCAGGAATTCAGCAAAAAACCCCAACCTTTCGGTTGGGGTTTTTTGTCGTTTTCTGATCACTGACGCTTAGTGGGAAACAGCTTCAACATTGACCTGAAAATCAAAGCTGAGGCTGTCATTTACCAACTCAACCTTCACAATTCCCCCGTCAACCAGTGAACCGAACAGGATCTCGTTGGCCAGGGGTTTCTTGAGGTGCTCCTGGATTACCCGACCCATCGGTCTGGCGCCCATGGCTCTGTCATACCCCTTCTCCGCCAACCAGTGGCGGGCACGCTCGGACACCTCGAGAGAAACTCCCTTCGCATCCAGTTGAACCTGCAATTCGACAATGAACTTGTCGACCACCTGATGGATCACCGTCATATCCAGATGGTTGAACCAGATGGTGTGATCAAGCCGGTTGCGAAACTCCGGACTGAAGGTCTTGTTGATCACCGCCATGGCATCGTGGCTCAAATCCTGTTGCTGGAAGCCAATCGATTTACGCTGGGTCTCCTGCACACCGGCGTTGGTAGTCATGACCAAAATCACGTTACGGAAATCCGCCTTGCGCCCGTTGTTGTCGGTCAGGGTGCCGTTGTCCATCACCTGCAACAGCAGATTGAATACGTCCGGGTGAGCTTTCTCAATTTCGTCAAGCAACACAACGGAATGAGGATGCTTGATCACCGCATCAGTCAGCAGACCCCCCTGCTCAAAACCGACATAGCCGGGAGGCGCACCAATCAGGCGTGAGACGGTGTGGCGTTCCATGTACTCGGACATATCAAAGCGCAGCATCTCGACACCCAATGCCTTGCCCAACTGCTGGGTCACCTCTGTTTTACCAACACCGGTAGGACCGGCAAACAGGAAGCAACCAACCGGGCGACGCTCGTTACCCAAACCTGAACGAGAGAGGCGAATTGCATCGGTCAGCACCTCGATGGCTTTATCCTGACCAAAGACCACCATCTTCAGATTGCGTTCCAAGTTCTTCAGTACTTCTTTATCTGAAGAGGAGACTGATTTTTCCGGAATGCGAGCGATCTTGGCCACAATGGACTCAATTTCCTGCACATTGATCACTTTCTTGCGCTTGCTCGCCGGCAACAACCGTTGACCGGCGCCCGCCTCGTCGATCACATCGATCGCCTTATCGGGTAGGTGACGATCATTGATGTACTTGGCAGAGAGCTCGGCAGCTGCACGGATCGCCTTGGCGGTATAGCGTACGCCGTGGTGAGCTTCATAGCGACTCTTGAGCCCCATCAGGATGCGAGTGGTGTCATCGATAGTCGGCTCGACAATATCGATCTTCTGGAAGCGGCGGGCCAGCGCACGGTCTTTCTCGAAGATCTGGGCATACTCCTGATAAGTGGTGGATCCCACACAACGGAGCAAACCATTGGAGAGCAGCGGCTTGATCAGGTTGGCCGCATCCAGCTGACCACCGGATGCCGCACCGGCACCAATGATGGTATGGATCTCGTCGATAAAGAGGATGGCCCCTTCCTGACGCTCAATCTGCTTGAGCAATACCTTGAGGCGCTTCTCGAAATCGCCGCGGTATTTGGTTCCTGCCAGCAGAGAGCCCATATCCAGCGAGTAGATGGTGCTACCGGCAATCACCTCGGGCACATCGCCTTTGACAATACGGTAAGCCAGACCTTCCGCAATGGCAGTCTTGCCCACACCCGCCTCACCCACCAGCAGCGGATTGTTCTTGCGGCGGCGGCATAGTACCTGGATGGTACGATTGAGCTCCTGATCACGACCGATCAGCGGATCGATACGCCCTTCAAGCACCAGCTGATTCAGGTTGGTGGCAAAGCTCTCGATCTGAGCAGCGGAGACATCATCGTCAGACTCAGGACTGTTATTGCTGACATCCGGTTTGCTGTCCTTGCGCACCCCGTGGGAGAGGAAGTTCACCACATCGAGGCGGCTGATCTCGGCTTTTTTCAGGAAATAAGCGGCCTGAGACTCCTGCTCGCTGAAGATGGCGACCAGTACATTGGCACCACTGACTTCGGTATTGCCGGAGGATTGCACATGAAAGACGGCACGTTGCAGTACGCGCTGGAAGCCCAGGGTCGGCTGGGTTTCCCGATCTTCGTCATCGCGTGGAATAAGCGGGGTTGTTTGGGTGATGAATGCGCGGATCTCCTTGCGCATCTGCTCGACATCGGCACCACAAGAGCTCAGCGCCTCATGGGCTGAGCTGTTATCCAGAAGGGCTAACAACAGGTGCTCGACAGTCATGAATTCGTGGCGCTCGTCACGAGCCAGTTTGAAAGCCTCGTTCAGCGTCTTTTCCAGATCTTTATTCAACATAGGCACCTCCCCTAGTACAGCTACAATGTGGTGTCACACTCGCCATCAAGTCATCAGATTCAAGCCTTTTCCATAGTGCATAGCAGTGGATGTTCGTTGTTACGTGCATAGGTGTTGACTTGGACAACCTTGGTTTCGGCGATCTCTGCGGTAAACATGCCGCAGACACCCTTACCACTATAATGCACACTCAGCATGACCTGAGTCGCCTTGTCCAAATCCATACCAAAGAACTTTTGCAGCACCTCCACCACGAACTCCATCGGGGTGTAGTCATCGTTGTTCAACACAACTTTATACATGGGTGGCGGCTGCAGCTTTGTTTTCTCTGCTTCTGCAATCTCTTCATTAGCAAAGAGTTCTTTCTGCTTGCTCATAATCGCGCTTTGGTACCTCTAGATTACTACCGTCTCACACAAGCTTGTCAATAGACTTGTTAACCAGATCACATCAGTTGTTAACAACTCCTTGACTCGCTCAAAAGTTAGACTAGATTGGTTACTTGCTAATCTGTGCCCGTCTGCTATGGGCTCATGTCCCTAGTTATAATGGGCTGGCGCAGGTTACTCAACGACTTCTGGGTAATCAATAAAAGGATGTAGAAGTATGGCAACCGGCACAGTTAAGTGGTTTAACAACGCAAAAGGATTTGGGTTTATCTGTCCGGAAGGGGGTGGTGAAGATATCTTTGCTCACTACTCCACCATTCAAATGGAGGGCTACAAGACCCTGAAAGCGGGTCAGGCTGTCCACTTTGAACTGCAACAGGGGCCGAAAGGAAATCACGCCTCCGTCATTGTGCCGAACGAAGCACAAAATATATAAACGAAAACCCGTTGGATAAATAAAAAACCGGTTCCTCTCTGAGCAACCGGTTTTTTATTTTCATTTATGTGACTCGCCTGGCATTAGCCACGCACGCACCATTGTCACGCTTTAGTCATGGTACTCATTACAGGCTATCAGAGTATTTTCCATCAGACTGGCCACCGTCATGGGGCCAACACCACCGGGAACCGGAGTGATGAAAGAGGCATGACTGCGCGCCGTTTCAAACTCCACGTCCCCGACCAGCGAACCATCCGCCAGACGGTTGATGCCTACATCGATAACCAGCGCCCCCGGTTTGATCCACTCTCCGGGAATAAAATTGGGTTTGCCGACCGCCACTACCAGCAAATCTGCACGGCGAACCTGATCCTCCAGATCCCGGGTAAAGCGGTGACAAGTCGTTGTAGTACAGCCCGCCAGCAGCAATTCGAGGGTCATGGGGCGCCCGACGATATTGGAAGCGCCGACCACAACGGCGTGCAAACCATGGGTTTTAACACCGGTGGTTTCAATCAGCGTCATGATCCCTTTCGGGGTGCAGGGACGCAGCGCCGGAATACGCTGTGCAAGACGGCCCACGTTGTACGGATGAAAACCGTCCACGTCCTTGTCAGGGAGGATCCGCTCCAGCACCAGAGTGGTATCGAAGTGATCAGGCAGCGGCAACTGAACGAGGATCCCGTCAACAGTTGGATCATCATTCAGCTGATCGATCAGCGCCAACAACTCATCCTGACTTGCAGTTGCACTCAGGTCGTATGAGCGAGAGTGAAAACCGACCTCTTCACAAGCCCGACGCTTGCTGCCGACATAAACCTGAGAGGCAGGATCCGCCCCCACCAGAATGACTGCCAGCCCTGGAGCCCGTTTCCCTGATGCCAACCGCTGTTGGACCTGTGCCGCGACCTGGCTGCGAATCGTTTGCGCAACCTGTTTTCCATCTATGATTTTGGCAGACATCGTTCTCCACTCACCATGTGTTCAACTGCCGCGCATTGTCGCATTTTTTTAGCCGGGATGTTAGCGTCCAAGAGAGGTCTGGCCTGCAACGGGCAATAAGTAGGCACTTGAATTTACTGGGGGAAAAATACGTTGACGCTGGCTCTTTTGCTTGGTTATGATGCCGCCCCGTTGCCCAGTACGGCTCATGTCGTTATGCTGGCACGTTGAAAGCAACAATTTCGGTGATTAGCGCAGCCCGGTAGCGCATCTGGTTTGGGACCAGAGGGTCAAAGGTTCGAATCCTTTATCACCGACCA
>NZ_JAAKNE010000182.1:0-4732 GCF_049170755.1 Aeromonas sp. 604176 | reverse complement strand
ACCCACATGGCGGATCTGGACTACGGCGAGCTGCGCGTCTACCCGGGCAACTACGACGACTACATGCTGGCCGCCACCCAGGCGCGCGAGCGTCTACTGGCCGACAACGCCAAGAAGAAGGCCCAGATCGCCGATCTGCAATCCTTCGTCTCCCGTTTCAGCGCCAACGCCTCCAAGTCCCGTCAGGCGACCTCCCGTCTCAAGCAGATCGACAAGATCAAGATTGAGGACGTCAAGGTCTCCAGCCGCCAGAACCCCTTCATCCGCTTCGAGCAGGACAAAAAGCTCTATCGCAACATCCTGGAAGTGGAAGGTGTATCCAAGGGGTATGGCGACGGTCCCCTGTTCAAGGGCCTCAACATGATGATGGAAGTGGGCGAAAAGGTCGCCATTCTGGGTACCAACGGTATCGGTAAGTCTACCCTGATCAAGACCCTTGTCGGTGCACTGGCTCCGGATACCGGCAGCATCAAGTGGTCCGAGAACGCCCAGATCGGTTACTACGCTCAGGATCACGCCGAAGATTTCGACACCGATCTCAACGTGTTCGACTGGATGGCCCAGTGGAAACAGGAGAACGAAGACGAGCAGGCTGTACGCTCCGTACTGGGCCGTCTACTTTTCTCCCAGGACGACATCAAGAAGCCGGTCAAGGTGCTCTCCGGTGGTGAACAGGGCCGCATGCTGTTCGGCAAGCTGATGATGCAACGCCCCAACATCCTGATCATGGATGAGCCGACCAACCACCTGGACATGGAATCCATCGAATCCTTGAACATGGCACTGGAGCTCTACCAGGGGACCCTGATCTTCGTCTCCCACGATCGCGAGTTCGTCTCCTCCCTGGCGACCCGCATCCTGGAGCTGACTGAAGATGGCATCCGCGACTTCGGCGGCACCTACGAGGATTACCTGCGCACCCAGGGCGTGGTATAACCCCGCAAGTGCGCAATGCAAAACCGGCACTCATGTGCCGGTTTTTTTATATCCCGTATTTAGACGACTGAGATGGCGTATAGCAGTGGTGTGACTACACGCCACAGAGCAGAGGGCAGAGAGCAGAGAGCAGAGAGCAGAGCTTGAATATCCCCCCTCTTGCCCACAGATAAAAAAACGGCTCCATCAAGGAGCCGTTTTCACTGAATTGAACTGACGATTACTCGACGGTCGCTTCCACGCTGGTGAAGTACTCGATCTTGGCCGCTTTACGCAACTCGTCGATCAGAGATTTGTAATCCACCTGGGCTTTGCCCTGACCCAGCTGAGCTTGCAGCATGGCGGCCATACCGGATGCGGCGGCAGGGACGTTGACCTTGTCCAGCGCAACCACAACGCGGTCACCATTGGTCCCGGCAACCAGAGCCACGCTCGGCTTGCCGTCGATCGGATGGGGCAGCGTGAACGCCTGGGCAATCAGGTTCTGATCCAGCTCGCGATCGAAGCGGGCAACCCCTTTGTGGGTCTCCACTTTCAGACCGAGTGCAGTCAGATCGGCGGTGATGCTCTCACCTACCTTCAGCTTGTCCAGCAGGCCCTGGGCCTTGCCACGGGCCACTTCGCTAGCCTTGTCATGCTTGATGGCGGCAATCACCTGCTCTTTCACCTCGGCCAGCGGCTTGACCGCTTTGGGCTTGTGACCAGTGATGTGCAGCACCAGCGCCTTGCCGTCAGCCAGCTCGATCACGTCGGAGTTGGTGTTGTCATCGCGCAGCTGTTCGGAGAACGCTACGGAAAGCACCTTGGGATCGTTCAGCGGAGCCGGAGCAGTCGCCTGGGTGAAGAAATCGGAAGATTGAACCTTCATCCCCATGGCATCAGCGGTCAGATCCAGCGAGTCCGGGTTTTCGAAGCTGTTGTCAGCCATCTTCTGCTGCTCGGCGAAGAATTTCTCCTTGGCCTTGTCAGCTTGCAGACGAGTGATGGTCTCTTCTTTCACATCGGCAAACGGCTTGGTCTGGGCTGCTTCAACCCCCAGCAGCTTGATGATGTGGAAACCGAACGGGCTCTTCACCACGCCGGAGAGATCGCCAGCCTTGTTCAGGGCGAACGCGGCTTTCTCGAAGGCCGGATCCATCACCCCTTTCTCGAACCAGTCCAGCTCACCGCCTTTTTTGGCAGAGAAGGTATCGGAAGAGTCAGCCTTGGCCAGCGCAGCGAAATCATCGCCCGCCTTGGCTTTGGCCAAAACGGCTTCTGCTTTCTGCTCGGCCGCTTTCTCGTCCTTGCCAAACGGGATAAGGATGTGAGCCACGTGGCGACGCTCGGCACGCTGGAACAGATCCTGGTGCTGATCGTAGTAATCCTGGGCATCCTGCTCGGTGACCTTGATATCCTTGGCGAGGTTGGCAGCGTCCAGCAGCAGATAGTCGACCTTGACCTGCTCGTCGTTCATGAAACGGGCGCCATTGGTCTTGTAGTACTGCTCGAGCTCGTTGTCGGAGACCTGAACGTCAGCCATGTAGTTGGCGGCAGCCAGACGCACCAGACGCAGATCGCGAGTCTGGTTGTAGAGCTTGTCGAGCTGCTCCGCTTCACCCTTGAGGGAGAATTCGGTGCCCAGCAGGGCGCTCATCAACTGTTGACGCACCATGTCCTGACGCAGGGTGTCACGGAACATTTCGGGAGTCATGCCGGCACGACGGATCAGCTGCAGATAGCGGTCATTGTTGAACTTGCCGTTCTCGGCAAACTCCGGCATCGCTACGATGGCTTGCTTGATCTGCTCGTCACTGATGCGCAGACCCAGTTCACGGGCCTTGCTATCCAGCAGCGCCTGATCGATCAGCCTATCCAGCACACCGCGACGGAACTGTTTCATGTAATCGGGGTTCGCTGCCAGCTGGCTGAATGCCTCTCCCATCTGGGATTCCATGCGGGCGCGCTCGTTGCGGTAGGCATTTTCCAGTGCGGTTGCACTGATTTCTGTGCCGTTGACAGTGGCGGGGGCGGTACGGGCCGGGCCGTTCAGGTAACTACCTACACCAGCCAAGGCAAAGGAGAGGATGATCAGGCCCAAGATAACCTTGGCTACCTTGCCCTGCGCCCCTTCGCGTAGTTTATCCAACATCATGTTTGTACTTATGCTCCCGAACTCGATGGGCGTAAACAATAAAAAGGCGCACCGATTGCGATGCGCCTTGGTCAATCAGTATGAGAGAAGACTCTCTAACTTGTCTGGTCTGCGACCAAGGACGGTAGCCGACGGATATCAGCGACCGACTTAGTTAACAGCGTCTTTCAGGGCCTTACCGGCTTTGAAGGCAGGAACTTTACCAGCAGCGATTTCGATGGTCGCGCCAGTCTGCGGGTTACGGCCTGAACGGGCAGCACGCTCGCGTACAGCGAAAGTACCGAAACCAACCAGAGCAACCTGGTCACCCTCTTTCAGCGCTTCACCAACAGCATCAATGAAGGCATCCAACGCACGGCCAGCGGCAGCTTTGGAGATATCGGCACCGTCTGCAATCTTGTCAATCAGTTGAGATTTATTCACTCTTATATTCCCCTTTTATCGAACACCGCTGCGGCGCTGATTTCCCTGGCCACAACAAGTGGAGGTTTTATAGCAAGCCTCCTGATCAGTTGCAAGTGACAATCTGGCGCAAACCCGCGCCACACAACGCATTGCGACTCATCACGAGTACCCGATCGGTGGTCAAGGCTACTTCCGTTATCGGGCGCATGCAAGCCTTAACCACCCGCCGAATGCGCCAAATTTGCGGCGCATCAACATTTACACGACAGAAACGCGCTCAAACCCCTGTGGATTGTCCTGCAACGCCAATTCCAGCACCTCGTCAATCCAGCGAACCGGATAAATTTCAAGGTCTTGTTTGACGTTTGCCGGGATCTCCTCAAGGTCACGCTCGTTCTCTTTCGGAATAAGCACTCGCTTGATGCCGCCACGGTGGGCTGCCAGCAACTTCTCCTTGAGACCGCCGATGGGCAGCACTTCGCCGCGCAAGGTGATCTCCCCTGTCATCGCCACATCAGCACGAACCGGATTACCGGTCAAGCTGGAGACCAGGGCGGTACACATGGCGATACCGGCGCTCGGACCATCTTTCGGGGTTGCCCCTTCCGGTACGTGCACGTGGATATCGCGCTTCTCGTAGAAGTCGGCATTGATGCGCAGCTTCTCGGCACGGGCTCGTACGACCGTCATGGCCGCCTGAATGGACTCCTGCATTACGTCACCGAGGGAACCGGTATAAGTGAGCTTGCCCTTGCCCGGCATGTTGGTGGTCTCGATGGTGAGCAGATCGCCCCCCACTTCGGTCCACGCCAGACCACACACTTGACCCACTTGATTCTGGTCGGTGGCCTTGCCGTAATCGAAACGCTGCACCCCGAGGAACTCCTTGAGGTTCTCCTGATTGACCTGAACATGCTTGATGCTCTTGTCCAGCAGGATGCGCTTGACCGCCTTGCGACAAATCTTGGAGATCTCGCGCTCCAGACTCCGCACCCCCGCCTCGCGGGTGTAGTAGCGGATCACTCCGACCAGGGCAGAATCTTCGATGGTGATCTCGGACTCTTTCAGGCCGTTGCGCTGGATCTGCTTGGCAACCAGATGCTGCTTGGCAATGTTGAGCTTCTCATCTTCGGTGTAACCGGAGAGACGGATCACTTCCATCCGGTCCAGCAAGGGACCCGGGATGTTCATGGAGTTGGAGGTGGCCACGAACATCACGTCCGACAGGTCATAATCCACTTCCAGATAGTGATCGTT
>NZ_JAAKNE010000181.1:0-4773 GCF_049170755.1 Aeromonas sp. 604176 | reverse complement strand
GGGAGCCGCTCGCCTCGATGGCTGCGGCCATCAGTTCCGGGCGGGCAAACTTGCCGGTGCCGGTAAAGAGACGCGATGAGAAGGTGTGATCGGCAATCTTGAGCATGTCAGCCTCCGGCAATGGCGGTGAAGAGATGGAGTTCGTCTCCGTCATTGAGACGGGTCTCGGCCCAGCGGCCACGGGGCAGCACGGCGCCGTTAAGGGCCACCGCTATGCCCTGTGGATTAACGTCTTGCGCCGCCAGCAGGTCGGCCACGCTCTGCCCTGCCGTCAGCGGCTGGGCTTTATCGTTGAGTCGAATGGTGAGGGTCATGGGGTGATCTCCTTATCGTGTGTCGGGCATCGGCGCTGCCCGCAGACCGGGCAATCGGGGTCGGGAGCCAGAGTGAGAGTCTGCCACTGATGGGTCAAAGCATCGAAGCGACGCAATGTGCCAGCGACCGGGCTCGGCATCCCGAGCAGCAGCTTCAGTGCCTCCAGCGCCTGCAGGGAGCCCATCACCCCGACCAGCGGGCCGGTGACGCCGCTGGTCTCGCAGCTCTGACTCACCTTGGTATCCAGCGGATAGAGGCAGGCGTAGCAGGCGTGCTCACTGCTGGTGCGCACCATCAGCTGCCCCTGCCAACCCACTGCGGCGGCGGAGATCCAGGGCTTGCCCTGAGCCACGCAGGCGGCGTTGATGGCCTGGCGGGTGGCGAGGTTGTCGCAGCAGTCGATCACCAGATCTACCTCGGCCACAAACTCCGGCAGGCTGGCGGCATCGAGCCGCTGGTTAATGGCAATCAGCTCCACCAGCGGGTTGTGGGCGGCCAAGCGCTCGCGGGCCAGCTCCGCCTTGGAGTGGTTGACTGCCTCGCTATCGAACAGGATCTGGCGCGGCAGATTGCTGGAGTCCACCGTATCGCCATCGGCCAGCCACAAGGTGCCCACCCCGGCCCCGGCCAGATAGAGGGCGAGCGGCGAGCCAAGCCCGCCAAGGCCAACGATCAGCACGGACTTATCTTTCAGCCGCGCCTGACCCGCCTCCCCCACTTCCGCCAGCATCAGCTGGCGGCCGTATCGCAAATACTCTTTGTCACTAAGAGAAGCGGCATCAGAGCGCATGTTCCACCTCCCTTATGGCAGAAGCCGAGCGTGGCTCATCCCCCGCCCCCACGGCCGCGAGCAGCCGTTCGGTCGCCCCCTGCCAGTCATCGCTAGCCGTGATGGCCGAGACCAGCGCGATACTGCCGACCCCGCTTGCCTTGACCGCCGCCACCCGCTCCTCGCTGATGCCGCCGATGGCCACCGTCGGCCAGTCGCACATCAGGGCGCGGTAGCGGTGCAGCCGCACCAGCCCCTGCGGGCGCGAAGGCATCGCCTTGGTGTTGGTCGGGAAGATATGACCCAGCGCCATATAGGAGGGGGCCAGCTCGCGGGCTCGCATCAGCTCGAAGTAGCCGTGGGTGGAGATGCCAAGGCGCAGCCCGGCCGCCTGAATGGCAGCGAGATCGGCGGTCTCCATATCCTCCTGCCCCAGATGCACGCCCCAGGCGCCCGCCTCGATGGCCTGCTGCCAGTAGTCGTTGATAAAGAGCCGCGCCCCATGGCGGCGACCGAGCGCTACCGCATCGCGAATGGCCGGTGCCACCTGAGCGGCAGGCAAATTCTTGATCCGCAGCTGGATGGTCTTGACCCCCTGCCCCAGCAAGCGGCGCAGCCACTTGACCGAATCCACCACCGGATAGAGGCCGAGGTTGGGTTCGGTCGGCGCGAAGGGGCCCTGCGGCAGGCGGGCGCTGCTCGCTTCATAAAGCCCGAAGCGGCGATCGAGGGCAGACCCTGCCAGCACGGCACGGGGGAAGTGGGCCAGATCGGCAGGCCAGCCAAGATGGGCGATGGGGCCGGGGCCTGCCCCCACTCCTTGCGCCGCCGCCAAGCCCTGTTGCAGGTAGGCACGAGCGAGGGTGATGGCATCCTCTACCGGATAATCCTGCGCCACCACGGCGGCGATGGCGCTGGCGTAACAGCAGCCGGTGCCGTGGCCATGGCGGGTATTCAGGCGCGGCGCGGCCAGCCAGAATTCGCGGGTCTCATCCTGGTAGTAGTCGAGGCAGAGATCGCCGCTCCACTCCAGATGGCCGCCCTTGACCAGCACAGCGCGGGCGCCGAGTTCACGCAGACGGCGGGCGGCGAGGCGCGCCAGTTCGGGGCTGCTGACCGGCAAGCCGGTCAGGGCTTCCAGCTCGGGGCCGTTGGGGGTGATCAAGGAGAGGCGCGGTAACAGCTGCTCGCGCACCGCCTCCAGCATATTGGGCTCCGCCATCGGGGTGCCGGTGCTGGCGATGGCCACCGGGTCGTAGACCACGAAGGGAGCCTCGATGGCAGCCAGTCGGCGGGCCAGCACCTCAACGTGAAGCCGGGTCGGCAGCAGGCCGATCTTGATGGCGGCAGGCGGCAGATCGACGCCAAGGGCGTCGATCTGGGCGGTGAAGGTCTGCATCAGCACGGGGTCGACCATCTTCACCGCCACCGAGTTCTGGGCGGTGATGGCGGAGATGACCGAACAGCCGTGCACACCGAGATCGTGCAATGTGTGCAAGTCGGCCTGAATGCCGGCGCCGCCGCCGGAGTCGGAACCGGCGATGGTCCAGACCACAGGTAGCGAGTCCGTCACTGGCGACAGGTCGGCGGGGCTGACAGCCCCGCTTGCACTGCTCACGCCTCCTCCCCTGCAGCCTGTTTCAGCGCCGCCGCCTGGTGGTAGATCTCACCGCCAGTCTCCTTGAAAGTCTCAGCCATGCGGGCCATGCCGCTCTCGACCTGAGCCACCACCTGCTCCTGCTGGCCATCCATACCGACCAGCTTGATCTCAACGGCTTCCAATTTCGCCGCGTAATCACGCACATCCTGAGTGATCTTCATGGAGCAGAACTTGGGCCCGCACATGGAGCAGAAGTGAGCCACCTTGCCGGACTCCTGCGGCAGGGTCTCGTCGTGGTAGGCACGGGCGGTATCGGGGTCAAGGGCCAGATTGAACTGATCCTCCCAGCGGAATTCGAAGCGCGCCTTGGACATGGCGTTGTCGCGGATCTGGGCGCCCGGGTGCCCCTTGGCAAGATCGGCGGCGTGGGCGGCGATCTTGTAGGTAATCAGCCCCTGCTTCACATCCTCCTTGTTGGGCAGCCCCAGATGCTCCTTGGGGGTGACGTAGCAGAGCATGGCACAGCCGTACCAGCCGATGAGCGCGGCACCGATGCCGGAGGTGAAGTGATCGTAACCCGGCGCGATGTCGGTGGTGAGCGGGCCAAGGGTGTAGAACGGCGCCTCGTGGCAATGCTCCAGCTGCTCGGTCATGTTGCGCTCGATCATGTGCATCGGCACATGACCCGGCCCCTCGATCATCACCTGTACGTCGTACTCCCAGGCGATCTTGGTCAGCTCGCCCAGAGTGCGCAGCTCGGCGAACTGGGCCTCGTCGTTGGCGTCATAGACGGAGCCCGGACGCAGACCGTCGCCCAGCGACAGCGCCACGTCATAGGCGGCGCAGATCTCGCAGATCTCGCGGAAGTGCTGGTAGAGGAAGTTCTCCTTGTGATGGGAGAGGCACCACTTGGCCATGATGCTGCCACCGCGCGACACGATGCCGGTGAGGCGCTTGGCAGTCATGGGCACGAAGCGCAGCAGGACGCCGGCGTGGATGGTGAAGTAGTCCACCCCCTGCTCGGCCTGCTCCAGCAGGGTATCGCGGAACAGCTCCCAGGTGAGCTCTTCGGCGATGCCGTTGGTCTTCTCCAGCGCCTGATAGATAGGCACGGTACCGATGGGCACCGGGCTGTTGCGCAGGATCCACTCGCGGGTCTCGTGGATGTAGCGGCCGGTGGAGAGATCCATCACAGTGTCGGCGCCCCAGCGGGTCGACCAGACCAGCTTTTCGACTTCCTCTTCGATGCTGGAGGTGACCGCCGAGTTGCCGATGTTGGCGTTGATCTTCACCAGGAAGTTGCGGCCGATGATCATCGGCTCCGCTTCCGGGTGGTTGATGTTGCTGGGGATGATGGCGCGACCGGCGGCCACCTCATCGCGCACAAATTCGGGGGTGATGTTCTGGGGCAAACGGGCACCGAAATCGCGGCCCGGATGCTGGGTACGCAGGAGCTCGGAGCGCACCCGCTCGCGACCCATGTTTTCGCGAATGGCGATAAATTCCATCTCGGGAGTGACGATGCCGGCACGGGCATAGTGCAGCTGGGTAACCCGACGACCCGGCTTGGCGCGGCGCGGTTTCGGCAGATGCTCGAAGCGCAGGTGATCCAGCCCCTCATCGGCCAGACGCTCCTGGGTGAAGGTGGAGCTGAGCCCCGGCAGTTCGTCGGTGTCATCCCGCTCCAGCACCCAGTTCTCCCGCAGGCGCGGCAGGCCGCGGCGCACGTCGATGGCGACCCCCTCCTCCCCGTAACGGCCCGAGGTGTCGTAGACCGGCACCGGCTCGTTGGGCTCGAATTGGGGATTTTCTTTGGTGCCGCCGACGAAGGTATCGGCCAGCTGGATTTCACGCAGGGGCACCCGGATATCGGCGCGGGAGCCTTCGATAAAGATGCGGCGGGAGTTGGGGTGAGCCATCCCCTTGAGGCTGTCGATAAAGGCCTGAGCGCTGGATCGCTGCTCGCGGCGGCTGGATTTGGCGATATCAGATACGGAAGTAGACATAGCAAAACTCACATTAACTGGTTGAAGTTATGGGTATTTGCTTGTCTGGAGTTCGAGGAGAAGATGAACTTGCGGCGGGGTGT
>NZ_JAAKNE010000180.1:0-4799 GCF_049170755.1 Aeromonas sp. 604176 | reverse complement strand
GACAGCAGCGCCGGAATGATGCCGTCCCAGTCCTGCTTGACCAGGGTGCACTTCACTTTCATCTCTTCGCACAGGGCGTTGGCGATGTCGATATCAAAGCCTTTCACCTCGCCACTGGGCTCGGTCCAGGAGAAGGGGGGATAGGCACCCTCAACCCCGATCCGGACCTCTTTCCACTCCTTGGCCATCAGGCTACCGGACGCGAGGGCAGTAACTACGGCTGTCGCCAGCATCAGCTTGTTCATGTATCTCTCCTTGATAAAACAGTTGATTGGGTAACCAGGCATCCCGCCATCAGTAGATGGAGGAGATGAATTGCTTGAACCGCTCGGATTTGGGATGGGCGAAAATCTCCTTGGGGTTGCCCTCCTCTTCCACCCGCCCCTGATGCAGAAACATCACCTTGTTCGATACATCCCGGGCAAACGACATCTCGTGGGTCACCACCAGCATGGTGCGCCCCTCTTCGGCCAGCTCGCGCATCAGGCCGAGCACCTCCCCCACCAGCTCGGGATCCAGCGCCGAGGTGGGTTCGTCAAACAGCATCACCTCGGGCTCTACCGCCAGCGCACGGGCAATGGCGGCTCGCTGCTGCTGACCACCGGAGAGGTGGCCGGGATAGTAGTCACGCCGCTCCCAGAGTCCAACCCGGTTGAGCAGTTGCTCTGCCTTGGCCAATGCTTCGGCGCGAGGCACCTTGAGCACCTGGATTGGCACTTCGATGATGTTCTGCATGATGGTCATGTGTGACCAGAGATTGAAACTTTGAAACACCATGGCCAGTCGGCTGCGGATCCGCTCCACCTGACGCATATCCTCGGGCAACCGCTCGCCGGCGCGGCTGGTTTTCATCCGGATCAGCTCGCCATGGAGCGAGACGGTGCCGGATGAGGGGGTTTCGAGCAGATTGATACAGCGAAGAAAGGTCGACTTCCCCGAGCCGGAGGAGCCGATAAGGGAGATCACATCCCCCTTGTGGGCGGTCATGTCGATGCCCTTGAGCACTTCGTGGGTGCCAAAATATTTGTGCAGATCACGTACTTCCAGTGCGGCAACGTCGCTCATCCATTACAACCTTGTCTGTCCCTAGACGCCGCAGGGGGCGTGACTCAACCATCGTCAATTTAACAAAAAGTTAACCGATGGCAACCTTCAGCGAAAATATCACCCGGATAGTGAAAAAACAATACAGAACGAGGGTCTTCAGGGGATTCGCTCTATTTTTATTCGCTCTTTGCGTATTTTTCAGCACTTTGTTTGCATAAACAGCCGTTTCAATGGCTATTCCGATAACGCCTTTTTATACCCCAATCATATCAGTGGCAAGAGAAAAGCGTGATGTGTGCCAAACCGGCACCAAAATGGCTTTATGCACCCCCTTGCCGAGCGAAATATCTGCCCCCCGATCGGATCAACTTGATTTCATTGGTGCACTCGGGCTCGCACAGAACCTTATCAAACAGAGAGGTTGTGGCAAAAAAGTAACAATCTGCCCCCAAAAGGGCTGTTTTCGGCCATGAAAGCGAGAGATATGTGACACAGAGCCAATAAGTAATGATAAGGTGGTGTTTTTATCAGTTTTTGTGATCGAGGCCTCGATGCTGCTCAATGTGTTGCTGATCCTGTTGCCACTGGCAATCGGCTATCTGATTCCCCTCTCCTCTGCCCGGCTGATCAAGCTGGTCAACCAGAGTCTGGGCAAGATGGTCTACCTCATTCTGTTTCTGATGGGGCTCGGGCTTGCCTATGTGGAGAACTTGGGCAGCAATCTGGCGGTGATCTTCAAAGTCGCCGGGGTGATGCTGACCGCGATCACGCTCTGCAACCTGCTGGCTCTCTGGTGGCTCGACAAGCGCACGCCGCCGACCCACGAGGCGAGCGATAGCAAAATGCCGAGCAAGCTGCACCTGCTGTGGGAATCCCTGCAGCTCTGCTTTGTGGTGCTCGGCGGTGTGCTGCTGGGTCTACTGGTGGATCTGCGCGCACTGCCCATCGACAAGTGGAGTGAGTGGGCCCTGATGCTGCTGCTGTTTCTCATCGGGGTGCAGATGCGCAACTCCGGCATGCGGCTGCGCCAGATCCTGCTCAACCCCTGGGGGATGAAGATCGCCGCCACCGTCATCCTCAGCAGCTGGCTTGGCAGCCTGCTGGCGGCCCAATTGCTGGGCATGCCCTTTGCCCATGGTCTGGCGATGAGCTCGAGCTTCGGCTGGTATTCGCTCTCCGGCATTCTGGTGGCCGACAAACTGGGGCCGGTGCTCGGTTCTGCTGCCTTTATCAACGATCTTGGGCGCGAGCTTATCGCCATTCTGATCATCCCGGTGCTGATGCGCCATCACCCCTCTGCCGCCATTGGCTATGGCGGCGCCACGGCGCTTGACTTCACCCTGCCGGTCATCCAGAAATCAGGGGGCATTCAGGTGGTGCCGGTGGCCATTGTCTCCGGCTTTATCCTGAGCCTGCTCGGCCCCATCCTGATCCTCGGGTTTCTGGCGATCTAAGCCTGATTTCCACATTGCAGATAAAAAAGCCCGACCTTGTTGTCGGGCTTTTGCTGTTTGAAGCAACCACGCACTGGCTGCGATATTGCTCGCAGCCTTATTCGCGCCACAGGCCGCCACTCATCACCCTTTCGATAGCAAACGTCCGGTCGTGCACCAGCAGCAGATCCGCATCCTGCCCGACCCCGATACGGCCCTTGCTGCAGAGCCCCAGCGCCTGCGCCGGATTGCTTGTCACCACGGCCAACGCCCTCTCCAGCGAGACACCGAGCCGGGTCGCGCGCACGCACTGCTGCCACAGGCTGGCAATCTGGCCACAGCGCATTTCGATTAGCCGCCCTTCGCCATCAAAGCGCGGCAGGCTGGCGTTGGCATCCGAACTGAAGGTGATGCGATCGGCAGGCACATTGGCGGCCAGCAGCTCGACGAGCGCATCGGCGGCAAGCCGCTCGCCATCCTCCAGCAGATCGGGAAAGCTCGAGGTGGTGAGGTCGACCCAACCTCCCGCCTTGCCCCACTCGATGGCCTCGGCAAAGAGCCAGGGGTTGCGGTTGCAGTGGGTGGGATAGAGCTGGCGCAGCGGAATGTCGGTCTCATCGCGCAGGGCCCGCAGGGGGGCCAATGCCCCCTTGCCATCCCCGACATGAAAGAAGCTGACCCCGCTCTTGCCCGCAAGCAGCCCGGCCACTCGCGCCTCGCTGGCAAGCCTGGCCAGCTCATCGTGGGTCGGCGCACTGGATCTGTGGTCGCTGATGGCCACCTCCCCCACCCCCAATACCTCGGGGATCAGGATGATGTCCGACTCCACCGTACCGGTCAGGGTCTTGACAGGCAGATGGTAGGAGCCGGTATACATAAAGGCGCTCACCCCGGCGGCGCGAAACTCGCGCACCTTGCCGAGCACCTGCGCGGGGGAGCGGGTCAGGCTATCGGTGCCGAGCGCCGCCACCAGGGTAGTGACACCGGCCATAAGCGCCTCGCTCGCCGCGAGTTCAGGGGTGCGAAAAGCAAAGCCCCCCTCACCACCGCCCCCCGTGATATGGGCCAGCGGATCCACCAGCCCGGGCACCAGATAGCGGCCACGACCATCGACCCGATGCAGCGGCCAGTCGGCGGGCACCGTCAACCCCTTGCCCATCCAGGCGATACGGCCATCGGCCACCAGCAGATCCTGCTGGCCAAGGTGGGTGGGGCTGAAGATCTCGGCTCCCTCGATCAGGGTCAGCATGGCGATCCTCCTTGCACGATTGTCGCTTGCCCAATGAAAAGAGAGGGAGCAAGCTCCCTCCCCCCGTCAACCACCATATATATCGTACTTGAAGTACTTCTGGTTGATCTGCTGATAGGTGCCATTGGCACGCAGGGCCTTGATCGCCTCGTCCAGCTTGCCCTTGAGCTCCTTATCGCTCTTGCGCACGGCGATCCCCATGCCATTACCAAACCACTGGCGATCGGTCAGGGTGGGCCCCACATAGTCGAACTTGTCGCCCCCCTCTTTGCCAAGCAGCCCCTGCTCGATGGCAGAGGCATCGGCCAGCAGGGCCAGCACCCGACCCGCTTTCAGATCGAGATAGGCCTCATCGGCATTGCCGTAGCGGACTATGGTGACATTCGAGCCAAAATTGTCGGTCAGGTACTTGTCGTGGGTGGTGGCACGCTGCACCCCGATGCGCTTGCCCGCCATGCCTTCCGGGGTCAGCGTCAGCTCGGTCCCCTTGGCCGCCACAAAGCGATTGGGAATATGGGCATATTTCTCGGTGAAGTCGACCTTCTGGCGCCGCTCGTCGGTGATCGACATGGCGGCTATGATGGCGTCGTATTTGCGCGACAGCAGGGCCGGGATCATGCCGTCCCAATCCTGCGCCACCAACTCGCACTTGACCGCCATCTGCTGACACAGGGCGTTGGCGAGATCGATATCAAACCCCTTGATCTCGCCCGACGCATCGGTCCAGGAGAAGGGCGGGTAGGCCCCCTCCACCCCGAAGCGCACGGTTTTCCACTCCTTGGCCATAGCGGGGGTGGCCAGCAGGCTGGCAACAAACAGGGCTGAGAGGGTCAGTCTGATCTTCATCATGTGTACTCCATTACATAAAAAGCGCACAGGCGCGGACAAGGCACCGCAGGCGAATACATGCGATGACCAAAAGCAGCAAAATCTGGATGAGCGAGATCACGCCCGAGCGGGCGTCAGTGAACTGCTCCAGGGGTTCGATCTATTCGTCGAACCACTCGGAGAGATAGAAAGGCTTGAAGTAGAAGGCCAGAAAAAAGCCTCTGGCTTTGCGCATCATGGTG
>NZ_JAAKNE010000179.1:0-4870 GCF_049170755.1 Aeromonas sp. 604176 | reverse complement strand
TCGAACTTGCCGGTCTCCGGCACGAAGGTGAGGTACTTGCCTTCGGAGACAGTGTTGAACTCACCGATCTGGGTGACCGTCTTCTCGGCCTGGTTGCCTTCGCCGTAGACCACAGTCGCCGGGATCTGGCTCACCTTGCCACCGTCCACCATGCGGCTAAGGGTGGTGGTCCAGAACGCTTCCAGATCGTCGCTGGAGGGGAGCTCTTTACTCTCGGCCAGACGGGTCAGCAGCGCGGTCTGTTCCGGATGCTCGACCCGACGGGCGGAGGCGTTGAAGATTCCCTTGAACTCACCGGCGAACTGACGCAGTACGCCGAACATCTCGCCCATGTTGCCGGAACGCTGGCGCAGGGTTTCAGTCAGCTCGGTCAGCTGCTTGTCATTGGCATCGAAGGTCGCCTTGAGCTGCTCGCCCTTGGCGGTTTCGGCAGCCAGCTCGGCCTTGGCCTTGGCCAGCAGCGCCCCCTGCTCGTTCTTGTCAGCCAGGAAGCGGGCTTCCCGCTCCTTGTTGAGTTGGGATTCGCTCAGGCTGGAGGCCTTGACCTGATTCAGCAGCGCATTGAGATCCACCGGTTTTTCGGCGGCGGTCACCGGCAGGGTGACTAGGGTTGCTCCCGCAATCAGGGAGGCAATCGCAAGTTTGATTCCTTTCATGATGCTTTCTCCGCAGTTTGAACCGGTAGCTTGATCAGAGCGGGAGGCGCCTGCTTCTTGGCGATGCGAAGGCCCTGTTCAACCGCACTGCGATACTCCTGGGGCAACTCTTCCCACTGGCGAGTCTTCTTGTTCCACATCCCGGTCTCATTGCCATCCGGGGATTGATAAAGCAGCGCGATGCGGCCAACCCGCAGGAACTCGTAGGTCTTCTCGCTACCATCCTTGTCCAGGCTCGCCTTGTAGGATTCGATGGTGCGGCTGAAGCCCTCCTCGATCTGGTAGGCCTCCAGGATCTTGCGGTACTTCTCGGAGATGGTGACATCGGCACGGTTCATCAGGTCGGTCAGAGCCGCCACGCGGTCCTCGCGCTCGACCTTCTGGAACGGCAGATCCAGCGCCACAAACTGCTCGAGGGAGTCGATCATCTTGAGCATCAGGGGGACAACTTCGGTGCTGGTCTGATCAATCTGGGCGATCTGCTTTTGCATCGACGCCAGCTCGGCACTCTGGGACTCGACCATCTTGCTCACCTGCTCGTTGTAGGTGCGCAGACTGTCGACCTGACGCAGGGCTGCCTTGTACTGGGCCAGTGCGGATTCGGCAGATTCGGCATAGCTGTCGATCTTCTGCTGGGAAACTTTGGATGCGTTGTCGGTGGCGGCTTGAGCGTCCACGGCCTGACCGGCAGTAGCGGCACTCAGATTGAAGCTGGTCAACAAGGCGGCCGAAACCAGGCTGCCAAGGAGCGCTTTCTTCATTGTAATGGTCCTTGTCTTCATAGGATTACCCTATCTCCGTAACTTCCTTGGACGTTGGGCACAGCCGGCCCGACCGGGCCGGCTGAGGTTGTATATCAACGGGGTTGATTAGAACTTCTGGGTGTAGTCGATGTAATAGACCCGTCCGTCAATGCTGTAGAGGTATTCATCGTAGGTGTAACCATCATTTGACAGGGAAGGTCCACGGTTGAACATGTTCTTCACGCCGGTCTGGATCTTGGCATTCCAGCTGGTATCGACCGCAACGTTCAGGTTCCAGATGGTGTTGGAAGCAATATGGCCCTCTTCCTTGTCATCCACATAGTCCTGGCTCTGGGAGTCGATATAGTTGGTGCTCAGGTAGGTATCCAGATTCCACAGCTGCGGGAAGTTGGCACCGATCCCGGAGTTGAAACGGAAATCGGGTTTGCCATTCCAGCCCTTCTTGTCAACCATTGGGCCACCAGCAAACAGACCTTCCTCATATTTCAGGATGTAGCTGCTGCCAAAGTCGTAACGCAGGGTGAAGGAGTTGAAGTCGTACTTGTAGTCCGCCTTGAAGTCGATACCACTGGTCTTGAGTTGCCCCAAGTTGACCATGCCGGCATAGACCTTCTCGACATCGCCGTTGGCGTCACGAATGACGTTCGGGTTGCTGCCGGTATTGAGCTCCTGATAGAACTGGGTCTGGGTGGTAGCCAACTGGATCACGTCATCGATCTTGATGTAGTAGTAATCGAGCGACAGGTTCAGATTGTCCAGCGGATTGTAGGCCGCCCCGATAGTGAAGGTATTGGCGGTCTCTTCCTTCAGGTTCTTGTTGGATTGGCGCGTTGTCTCGTACTGCTCTTCGGAACAGTTGGCAATACCATTGGCCTGGCAGTAGACATAGTCCTTGGCAAAGTCAGCTGACTGGGCATCCGCCGCATAGAGATCATTCAGACCCGGCGCGCGGAAAGACTGGGACCAGGAGGTACGGAACATCAGCTGGTCGAGTGGCTGATAACGCAGACTCGCTTTGGGCGAGAAGGCGCTGCCAAAGTCGCTGTACTTGTCGTAACGACCCGCCAGGTTCAGCTCGATCTGCTCGGTGATGGGGATCAGGCTCTCGATGTAGGTGGCAAACACATCGCGCACACCGCTACCGGAGTTGCCGGATGAACCCAGTACGTTACCCGCTTCGGACTGGCTGTCGTAGGTGTCGGAGTAAACCCAATCGTTATACTCGGCACCCAGATACCAGCTGACCGGGCCAGCAGGCAGTTCGCCCATCTCCCAACCCAGACCGCCATACCACTGGAAGAAATCCATCTTGGAGTTGCGGCTGGTGGTATAAGAGAGATCCTTGGTGGCATCAGCGGAGAAGCTGCCGTTGACGAAGTTTCCACTGTTTACCTGAGTCTGAACCGCCGGCTCCAATACATAGCCATTACCAATACTCTGGTTATCTGTCTTGGAGTACATGTAACCGGCGTTCCACTCCAGATCGCCAACCGCCTCGGTCGGAACCACCCCTTCAAAACCCAGGTTCAGAGTACCGGTCAAGTCGGTCACTTCGTTGTCACGGGGACCGACGTTGTTGAAGCGGTAGTAAACCGTCGCAGCCTTGGCGGTGCTGAAGTTGTTGGCAGACAGGACTGCAGCGCTTTCAGGGGTGGAGCCATCCACGGTGAAGGCACCTGCAGCAGGGGCGAAACGACCAAAACTGGTGACCCGGGAACCAATCATCTGTGGCACGAAATCCACATTGTCGTTGATATGGTAGCGGCCGTTGACATAGACGGTGTCGCGAGTACGCGAGGCGGTCTTGGCTGCGACTTGAGCAAAGTCGAAGCGGCAAGCCGTACCCTTGGTGACAAAACCGGCGCCGGTGCTTTCACAGTCGACCCCATTCAGAGTACGTGTTACGGTCTTGCCAGTTGCCGCGTCTACTCCCTTGATATTGCGACCATAGAGGCTAGGAGACTCAGCCCCCTGCTTGGCCAGATAGTCACGATCCTTGTAATAGATCTCGTCTTTCACATCATGCTCGTAGACCATCATCAGGGAACCTTTCTCACCCGAAATACCGCTGACGATGGAACCACTCTGTTCGTCACCACCTTCCTCGGTCGGTGAACCGACGCGCCCCTGGAATGACAAACCTTCAAAACCCTCTTTGAGGATCACGTTGATAACGCCACCGATGGCATCAGAACCATACAGGGCAGAGCCACCGTCCAGGTTCACTTCCACCCGCTCAACGGCCGCCATGGGGATGGTGTTGAGGTTGATGGCGGTGCCCCCCATGGAGGGAGAACCGGCGATACGCTTGCCATTGAGCAGCACCAGTGTGCGATCTTCACCAAGGCCACGCAGCCCTACGGTGGCTTGTGACTGGGCTGAGCTACCGGAGGATGGAGAGAAACCACCAAAGGAGTTGTAGGAGGCCTGTTTCAGATAATCAGCCACAGTCTGCTGGCCAGACTGTTCAATTTGGGCCTTGCTGACAGAGACAACCGGAGTCGCCCCCTCAACATCAACACGAGAGATACGGGAGCCAGTGACTTTGATTTTCTGCAGTTTTTCGACGTTCTGCCCTTCTTCGGCAGATACGGATGGGGCCGCCGCAAGGCTCGCCAAGGCGAACGCAATCGCAGCAGAGATTCTGCTCTTCCTAAGCATCGCTTATATCCTTCCTGGTTGTTTATTGTTTGCTTCCTGATACCGCCCTCTTTGGAGCGATGCGTAAGGCTTATCAATCTTTGACTGGCGACGTCAATGGAGTGGGGGGATCGGGAGGGTGAGATGTGGAATAAGCGGAGTGTATTAATTTTGACCGGCATAATTAGTGAATAATTCTGCCAAAAACATCCAGCGCAATGTGAAATCGTTGTTAAAACATGTAAAAGACGCTGAATTAAAAGTTGATGAACTTATTTGTTTACGTGCTGTCTCTTTATATCTTATTTCGATTTATTGGCAAAAATAAGAATAAAACTCTATTTTAATTATTATTGTGACTGACCACTCCGATGGGGGAGATAGATAAATTTGTCGAGATGATATCGTTTTCCCTTCTTTGACAGCAGAAATAAAAGCACTTAAAATTCAATCACATAAACAAATACAAGATTCAAACAAACAGCTGTTTATATTTTTTAAAATAATGTTGAGCAGTAGCGTTTTGTTTTGATTTTCACTTTTCAGATAAAAAACGTCATTTTTCGGTGCTTTTGGTCTCAGCGGGTCATTTGTCCCAGTTTTCCATTTCCTTGTACTTGATTTTTGTTGCAGAGCTTTTACAGTGGCCAAGCGGATTGTCTGCTGTTTGGCAACCAATCCAGCGCGTAATGCCAGGAAGGACAGGCCCGTCACCGGATTTGACTGGCCGCAAAAAAGAACAACAAGGACGAGGTTCCACCATGCTGTCGTATTTCCTACGCCGGATGCTTTTGATCATCCCGACGTTTC
>NZ_JAAKNE010000178.1:0-4900 GCF_049170755.1 Aeromonas sp. 604176 | reverse complement strand
CTCAAACGGGGTGCGGTTTACCGCTGAGATTATACCCGTGTACCTGATCCAGATAATGCTGGCGGAGGAATTTGAGGCATGGCGCTCATTTTTTGCGCCCTCACCCGCTGGCACCTCGTTATTAACAAGTAATAGGGAGTGCCACCCATGAAGACCCTGCTGCTGGTCACCACCTGCCTGCTGTCGGCCAATGTGTTCGCCGCTGACACCCTCACCGTCTACACCTACAGCTCTTTCACTGCCGAGTGGGGTCCGGGGCCCAAGATCAAACAGGCCTTCGAGAAAGAGTGCGGCTGCACCCTCAATCTGGTTCCCCTCGAAGATGGGGTCGCCATCCTCAACCGGCTGCGGCTGGAGGGCAACCACAGCAAGGCTGATCTGGTGCTGGGGCTCGACGATGCCCTCATCAGCGAAGCCAAGCAGAGCGGTCTGTTCGCCCCCCATCCCGCCAAGCTGGATGGCATCAAGGTGCCGGGTGGCTGGCAGGATGACACCTTCGTCCCCTACGACTACAGCTACTTTGCCTTCGTCTATGACAAAGACAAACTCAAGCAGCCGCCCAAGAGCCTGAAAGAGCTGGTGGAGCGTCCCGACCTCAAGGTGATCTATCAGGATCCCCGCACCTCCACCCCGGGGCAGGGGCTGATGCTGTGGATGAAGTCTGTCTACGGCGACAAGGCGCCTGCCGCCTGGGCCGAGCTTGCCAAAAAGACGGTCACCGTCACCAAGGGGTGGTCAGAGGCTTATGGCATGTTCCTCGATGGCGAAGCGGACATGGTGCTCTCCTACACCACCTCTCCGGCCTATCACCTGATTGCCGAGAACAAGCCCCAGTATCAGGCTGCGGCGTTTGAAGAGGGCCACTACCGTCAGGTGGAAGTGGCCGCCAAGCTGAAGAGCGCCAAACAGGAGAAGCTGGCTGACCAGTTCCTGCAATTTATGGTGAGCCCCGCCTTCCAGAATGAGATCCCGACCGGCAACTGGATGTATCCGGTGATCGATACCCAACTGCCAAAAGGTTTCGAGCAGATGATCACTGTAGCCAAGCCGCTCGCCTTCAGCAGCGATGAGGTGGCCGCCAATCGCAAAGGGTGGATCCGCGAGTGGCTGCAAGCCGTCACCCAGTGAGCCGTTATCTGAAACCACAGGTTCGTCCCCTCTGGTGGTTACCGGGCAGTGCAGCCACCCTGTTGATCCTGCTGTTATCCCTCGGGCCGCTCGCGGCCCTGTTGTGGCAGGCCGGTTCGCTGGCCCCCCGCACCCTGCTCGCAGATCCTTATCTGCGTCATGTGCTGGGCTTCAGTCTGGGACAGGCACTGCTCTCCACCCTGCTCAGTCTCGGGCTGGCCATTCCAGTGGCCCGCGCGCTAGCGCGGCGGCGCTTCCTTGGCCGAACCCTGCTGATCAAGCTGTTTGGTCTCTCGCTGGTACTGCCGGTCATCATCGCCATCTTCGGCATAGTAGCGGTACACGGCAAGCAGGGGTGGCTGCCGCAACTGTTGCGCTCACTGGGGCTGGATCCCGGCAACTATCTCTACGGCCTGTTCGGTATCCTGCTGGCCCACGTCTTCTTCAATATGCCGCTGGCGGCACGCCTGATGTTGCAGAGCATAGAGAGCATCCCCGAATCGAGCTGGCGCCTCGCCAGCCAGCTCGGCATGCGCTCATCCCACATCTTTCGGCTGCTGGAGTGGCCGCTTATTCGCGGCATATTGCCGGGGCTGGCCAGCCTCATCTTTATGCTCTGCTTCACCAGCTTCACCACAGTGCTGGCACTGGGAGGCGGGCCGAAAGCCACCACGCTGGAGGTGGCCGTCTATCAGGCGCTGCGCTTTGACTTCGATCTCGCCACCGCAGGCGGACTGGCGCTGGTGCAGCTCATCCTGACCGCCGCCCTGCTCGCCCTGCAGCACAAGCTGCAGAGTACCCCGGCCAGCAGGGTGGCCCCCCATCGTCCCTGCCTGCGGCCGGACCGTCATCAGCCGGGCACGGCCGTGGTGGATCTGCTCTCGCTCGGTATCGGGCTCGTCATCTTTCTGCCACCGCTGCTGGCCATCGTGGTGGCAGGCCTTCAACCCGACCTGCTGACAGCGCTCACCTCCACCAAACTGTGGCAGGCGAGCGGTCAATCGCTGCTGATTGCGTTGGCAGCCGGTGCATTGGCCACCTTGCTCGGCGGTGCACTGCTGCTGACCAGCCGCCATCTACGGATACGGGCTCGCAAGCGGCGGGCTGCCGCCCTGTGGGAGGCCAGCGGCTCGGTGATCCTGATGATCCCGGCAGTGGTGCTCTCTACCGGTCTCTTTATCCTGTTTATGCCGTTCGCCGATGTGTTCGCCCTCGGCCCCTGGCTGGTGGTGCTGGTCAACGCCCTGATGGCGCTACCCTATGTGATGCGCACCCTCTCCGCCCCCATGCAGCTGGTGGTGCGCCAATACGACCGGCTGGCGGATAGCCTGGGGGTACGCGGCCTGCATCGCCTGCGACTGGTGGAGTGGCCGCTGCTGCGCCGCCCGCTGGCACTGGCGATGGCGCTGTCGATGATCCTCTCGCTGGGGGATCTTGGCGCCATCGCCATGTTTGGCAGTCAGGAGCTCACCACCCTGCCCTGGCTGCTCTACCAACAGCTTGGCAGCTATCGATTGACCGAGGCAGCCGCCACCGCTCTGCTGCTGCTGACGCTCTGTTTCTCCCTGTTCTGGCTGGTGGAGCGGGGTCTTGGAGGAAAACATGCTGAACATTGATACGCTGGTGACCAGCTACCCCGACTGGCGCGTCAGCTTCAGCGCGACCCTGCCCAAGGGAGAGATCACCGCACTGATCGGCCCAAGCGGCGCAGGTAAATCGACCCTGCTCGGGATGATCGCCGGCTTCGTGCCGGTGGAATCAGGCCGTCTCAGCTTCGATGGCGAAGATCTGCTGCCGCTGGGCCCCGCCGAGCGACCAGTCACCACCCTGTTTCAGGATCACAACCTGTTCCTCCATCTGTCGGTGTTCGACAATATCGCCATCGGCTTGCACCCGGGTCTGCGCCTGAGTGCAGCCCAACGGGCACAGGTGATCGATGCAGCCGCACGGGTTGGTCTTGGCGAGATGTTAAACCGCCAGCCTGAACAGCTCTCCGGCGGCCAGCAGCAGCGAGTCGGGCTGGCTCGCGCGCTGGTGCGCGGCAAACCGCTGCTGCTGCTGGATGAGCCCTTCTCTGCCCTCGATCCCGCCCTGCGCCGGGAGATGCTGGCGGAAGTGGCGAGGCTAGCCTGCGAACAGGGCATTACCGTACTGATGGTCTCCCACAATCCGGAAGATGCCCAGCTGATTGCCGATCAGGTGCTGTTTGTGGACGAGGGGCGGATCGCCCTGCAGGGAAAGCCGGATATTCTGCAAAACAGCGATCATCCCGGGCTACTACGCTATCTGGGTCGTACGCAGGGCTCATGACCGGCGACGGGCTCAAAAAAGGGGAAGCCGGATGGCTTCCCCTTTCACATGCAGAGCTCCCGTTAAATCAGAGATTTTCCTCGGCGAACGAAGCCAGTCGGCTGCGCACCACGCCGTTGAGGAAGATGTTGGCACTGCCGTCAAAATCCTTGAAGCGCTCGACGATGTAGGTGAGACCCGAGGTCACCGGGCTCAGGTAGTTGGAGTCGATCTGGGCCAGGTTACCGGAGCAGACGATCTTGGTGCCCTCGCCGCAGCGGGTGATGATGGTCTTGATCTGGGACGCGGTCAGGTTCTGGCACTCATCCAGCAACACGAAGGTGTTCTGGATGCTGCGCCCGCGCATGAAGTTGACCGATTTGAACTGGATGTTGGCCTTCTCCATGATGTAGCTGAGCGAGCCGCTCATGTTCTCGTCCTGCTTATGCAGCACCTCCAGGGTGTCGGTCACCGCCGCCAACCAGGGCATCATCTTCTCCTCTTCGGTGCCGGGCAGAAAGCCGATGCTTTCAGCAATTTCCGGGGTATTCCGGGTGACGATCACCTTCTCGTAAATGCCCTTCTCAATCACCAGCTCCAGCGCAGCAGCCATTGCCAGCAAGGTCTTGCCGCAACCGGCCGGGCCGGTCAGGATCACCAGATCGATGTGCGGATCGAGCAGTGCATCCAGCGCCATCCCCTGATAGACGTTCTTGGGATGGACACCCCACGCCTTGCGGGACATCAGTCGCTCGCGACCCAGATCCTTGATGCGGATCTTGTTGCCGTCGTGACTGAGCACCCGGGCTGCGAAGAAATTCTCTTCATCCACCAGATACTGGTTTACGTGAACCCCCTCCAGCAGGTTGGCATCGATCACATGGATGGTGTCGCGGCCGTGGGTCTCGCTCTCACACTCGCCAACCCGCTCCCAGAAGCTGCCGGGCACCACCTGAAAACCCTTGGCCAGCAGGCGGATATCATCGATCAACTGGTCACTACGGTAATCTTCAACGTGAGCAAGCCCGGCCCCTTTGGCTTTGAGGCGCATGTTGATGTCTTTGGTGACCAGCACCACCTGACGCTTCAACTCGTGCTTTTGCAGATAGAGGGCCGCGTTGATGATGCGGTTGTCGGCCTCCTTGTCGGTAAACACCTCGGCATCCTGCGGCAGATGGTGATCGCTGAAGATGCAGATATTGCCGCTCGCTTCGCCAGCCAGCGGCACGCCCTGGGTGATCTGATCCGGGGTTGCATCGCGGAAGACATCTTCCAGCGCACGAATGGCCACCCGCGCGTCGCGGCTGACATCCTTGTTGCGATCCTTGATGTTATCGAGCTCTTCCAGCACCGTCATGGGGATGAGCACGTCGTGCTCTTTGAAGGAGTAGATAGCGAGGGGTTCGTGAAGCAGAACGTTGGTATCCAGGATAAACAGCTTTCGGTCCGTATTGTCCATAAGCATCCTCCTTGGCACTGAAGG
>NZ_JAAKNE010000177.1:0-4941 GCF_049170755.1 Aeromonas sp. 604176 | reverse complement strand
CAGTTCGGTTACCATGCGCGCCTCATAAAATCGTATCGAGTGTTTTTTCACCGACACAGGTTTGGCCATGCCAGTAAATACTATTTTGGGGCTTTTTGCCAAGTCCCCCATCAAGCCGCTGCAGAAGCATATCGTCAAGGTTCACCAGTGCTCCCAGCAGTTGGTTCCTTTCTTTGACGCCGTTGCCGAAGACCGTTGGGAAGATGCCGAGAAGATCCGGCAGCAGATCGCCCAGCTGGAAAAAGAGGCAGATACCCTCAAGCGTGAAATCCGTCTGAAACTGCCTCGCGGCCTGTTCCTGCCGGTTGCACGTACCGACCTGCTGGAGCTGTTGACTCAGCAAGACAAGATTGCCAACCGTGCCAAGGATATCTCCGGCCGCATGCTTGGTCGTCGCATGGAGTTCCCCGCCGAAATGCGGACGGATTTCATGGCTTACCTCAAACGTTGTATTGATGCGACCGCTCAGGCCGAGAAAGCGATCGGGGAGCTCGACGAGCTGCTCGAGACCGGCTTCAAAGGACGGGAAGTGGAAATGGTTGCCGAGATGATCCATCAGCTGGATCTGATCGAGGACGATACAGACACCATGCAGATCGGACTGCGCCAACAGCTGCAAGCGGTTGAGCACAATTACAATCCGATCGATGTGATGTTCCTTTACAAGATCCTCGAATGGGTAGGTGACCTGGCAGATCAGGCCGAGCGCGTAGGCGCCCGTCTGGAACTGATGCTGGCTCGTTCGTAATCGACTGACTGGGTAAACACTACTAATGGACATTATCGCGAATTACGGCACCACTCTGGTGCTCGTGGCGGCCTTGTTCGGCTTTTTGATGGCTTGGGGTATTGGCGCGAATGACGTGGCCAACGCCATGGGCACATCGGTCGGCACCAAATCCCTGACCATCCGTCAGGCGATCATCATTGCCATGATCTTCGAATTTGCCGGTGCCTATCTGGCTGGTGGCGAAGTGACGGCCACCATCCGTAACGGCATCATCGACAGCAATGCGTTTGTCGATAGCCCGGACCTGCTGGTGCTCGGTATGATCGCCTCCCTGCTGGCGGCAGGCGCCTGGTTGATCCTCGCCTCCTACTTCGGCTGGCCTGTTTCCACCACTCACTCCATCATCGGCGCCATCGTCGGTTTCGCTGTGGTGAGCATTGGCCCGGAAGCGGTGCAGTGGAGCAAGTTTGGCGGCATCGTCGGCTCCTGGGTCATCACCCCGGCCATCTCAGGTGTCATCGCCTACTTCATGTTCATCAGCGTGCAGAAGCTTATCTTCAACACCGATGATCCCCTGAACAACGCCAAGCGCTATGTGCCGTTCTACATGTTCCTGACTGCGCTGGTGATCTGTCTGGTGACCATCAAGAAGGGGCTGACCCACGTCGGTCTGCACCTGAGCGATGGCGAGGGCATTCTGCTCTCCATCGCCATCTCCATCGCAGTGGCGTTTGCCGGTTGGATCTACATTCGCGGTCAGAAGTACAACCCGCAGGATGACAGCAAGATGCACTTCGCCAACGTGGAGAAGGTGTTTGGCATCCTGATGGTGATCACCGCCTGTGCCATGGCCTTTGCCCACGGCTCCAACGATGTGGCCAACGCCATTGGCCCGCTCTCTGCGGTGGCCTCTATCGTGGCTTCTGGTGGCGAGATTTCCAGTCAGGCTGCCATTGCCTGGTGGATCCTGCCCCTTGGCGGTATCGGTATCGTGATCGGTCTGGCGACCATGGGCGAGAAGGTGATGGCGACGGTCGGTACCGGCATCACTCACCTGACCCCGAGCCGTGGTTTTGCTGCCCAGCTGGCGACTGCCGCGACCGTAGTGATTGCCTCCGGCACCGGTCTGCCCATCTCCACCACCCAGACCCTGGTCGGTGCGGTGATGGGTGTCGGTCTGGCGCGCGGTATTGCGGCGCTGAATCTGGGGGTACTGCGCAACATCGTGGTCTCCTGGATCATCACCCTGCCTGCCGGTGCCATTCTGGCTATCGCCATCTTCTACGTGCTGCAGGCCTGCTTCTCCTAATCGAAGCGACATTCAGCAAAAAGCCCGAGTCATCGACTCGGGCTTTTTTATTGTGCGCGGGAGCTGAGGCGCAGCTCCCTTTGCATATCACCTTAGAGGCTGGCGCAGATCTGCCACAGATCGTACTGGATAGCGGCGGCGGTCACTTCCCGACCCGCCCCTGGCCCCTGGATCACCAGCGGGTTGGTGCGATAGCTGTCGCTCTCGATGGCGAAGATGTTGTCGCACGGCAAGAGGTTCGCAAACGGGTGATGGGGCTCCAGCGCCTCCAGTCCGACCCTCGCCTTGCCGTCATGCTCAAAGCGAGCGACGTAGCGCAGCACCTTGCCGAGGCGCTTGGCCCCTTCGAAGGCGGTCTGGATCGGGCCATCCAGCTCTTTCAGTCTGTCCATGAACTGATCGGCGGTCACCTTGCGCAGCGTGACGGGCACCAGATTCTCCAGCTCGATATCGGCGGAGTCGAGCTCGAAGCCCGCTTCCCGCGCCAGAATAAGCAGCTTGCGCCGCACATCCTGACCGGAGAGATCTTCGCGGGGATCCGGTTCGGTCAGGCCGTGCTGCCACGCCTCATCCACCAGCTCGGAGAAGGGGCGGGTGCCGTCATACTGCTGGAACAGCCAGGAGAGGGTGCCGGAGAAGATGCCGGAGACCCCCTGAATGCGGTCGCCGCTCTGGCGCAGCATCTGGATGCTGGACTGGATTGGCAGCCCGGCTCCCACGGTTGCGTTGTAGCGCCACTGCACCTGATGGTCACGGCAGGTTTGCTTGATGCGTTGGTAGAACTCGCTGTCGGCAGCACCGGCAAACTTGTTGGCGGCGATGATGTGAATGCCAAGCTGGGCGAAGTCGGGGTAGTAGCGGCTCACCGTTTCGCTGGCGGTCATGTCCAGCGCAATCAGCGCATCGAAGCCGTGCTGCTCAAGCTGGGAGAGCAACTCCGGCCAGATCAGCGGTTTGGGGTTGAAGTTGTCCTGTACCTTGAGGGGGTTGAGCCCCTCTTCATCGAGCAGGCCCCCTTCCGAGCTGAATACCCCGTAGAGGGTGAGCGCCAGATTGAGCTCATGTTCCAGCCGTGCCTTTTCACGGGCGTAGAGGCTGAGCCAGTGGCCGCCGATATTGCCCTTGCCGAACACCACCAGTCCGACCCGGGTCGGGCGGCTGAAGAGGGCGCTGTGCAGGGCGATGAGCAGGGGTTCCAGCACTACCTGACGCAGCACGGCCACCAGACTTAGGCCATCTCTGGCCACCTGTACGAACTCCAGCGGTTGATCTGCCAGCAGCTGATAGAAGCGGTGACACTGCTCCGCGTTGTCGGTGACACCGGCACCGACCAGCGCCACCAGACTGTACCCCTCTTTCTGGATGAGGCCAGTGAAGCTCCCTTGCAGCTGGAAGTCGCGCAGCAGCTCGAAGGCACCTTGTGCTACCTCAAGGGTGTAGGCGAGGCGCAGGATCCGGCGATCCGGCTGGCGCTGCAGGGTGAGCGGGTTGAGGCGGTGGCGGGCCAGATGGGCCTCGATGGTGGCCACCGTCTGCTCGTAGTTGGTCTGCGGCAGCACCTTCAGCTCGATGAGGGCGATCTGATCCACCGAGGAGACGATGCGGGCGCCACCGGAGCGGGGGGCGCGGCGCAGGATATGGGTGCAGCCCTCGTCCGGGTTGTAGCTGCAGCGCAAAGTGAGGCGCTGGCGGCTGTCGGCCACAGGTTGCAGGGTGCGCGAGTGCAGCACCGAGGAGCCAAGACGGGCCAGCTCGTTGGCTTCCGCGAGGCTCAGGCGTTCCAGCAGACGCGCTTCTTTCACCCGACGCGGGTCGGCGCTGTAGACCCCGGCCACGTCGCTCCAGATGGTGGTGGATTCGCCGTCCGCCAGCAGCGCCAACAGGCTGGCGCTGTAGTCGGATCCATTGCGACCGAGCAGCAGGGAGCGCCCCTCCATGTCGGCGGCGATAAAGCCGGTTACCACGATGCGACCGGCATGCTCCGCCAGTCGCGCCTTGAGCAGTTCGCTGGAGAGGGCGGTATCCACCTTGACCAGAGCGCCATCCTCGGCGCGCAGGAAACTGCGGGCATCGAGCCAGATAGCCTTGTCGCTGCGGCTGGTGAGCAGGGCCGCCAGCAGGCGCGCCGACCACACTTCGCCAAAAGCGAGCAGGCCGTTGCGGGCGAAGCGATCAAACTGCCCTTCAAGCGTTTTGGCGATCAGTTGCATGTCGTCGGCCAGCTGCTTGCTCAGATCAAGCTGTAGCTCGCCTTCCAGCAGGCCGTCGATCAGGCTCTGCTGATAGGCCTGCAGGGCCGAGATGGCTTCACCGGCGGCTTCGTCCCCCGCTTCGGCCAGCTCCACCAGCTGGATCAGCCGGTTGGTGGTCTTGCCGGCGGCGGAGACCACGATCAGCTCGTCGCCACCCACCTGTTGTTCAACGATGCTGGCGACCCGGCGATAACAGACCGGATCCGCCAGACTGCTGCCACCAAATTTGTGGACGTGACGTCGTTTCAATCCTGCTTCTGCTGCCACCGCGATCTCTCCTTGTTGCTGCTGTTCCATTACTTCGCTACCTGTTCTGCCTGCTGCGCCTGTTCAAAAGCCTGAGCCAGATCGGCCACCAGGTCTTCACCGTGTTCAATACCGACCGACAACCGCAGCAGTTGGGCGCTGATGCCTGCTGCCTGCTGCGCCGCCGGGGTCATGGCCCTGTGGGTCATGCTGGCCGGATGGGCCACCAGACTCTCTACCCCGCCGAGGGACTCGGCCACCGAGAAGAGGGTGAGGACCGCGAGGAAGGCGCGAATGCCTGCCTCGTTGCAATCGAGTTCAAAACTTAGCATGGCGCCGAAGCCGGACTGTTGACGGCGCGCAATGTCGTGGCCCGGATGGCTCGGCAGGCTGGGGTGATAGAT
>NZ_JAAKNE010000176.1:0-5104 GCF_049170755.1 Aeromonas sp. 604176 | reverse complement strand
TGGTGGCTATGACGGGATTCGAACCTGTGACCCCCGCATTATGAGTGCGATGCTCTAACCAACTGAGCTACATAGCCAACCTTGCTTCCGGTGAGTCGTTACCTCGTCACCGTGCGGGCCGAATTATGCGTATCTGGCTCTGGGGCGTCAACCCTTTTTTTGCCAGAAAAACGCAATTTGAGTGCGTTTGACCAGTTATTGGTCTCTGTTGCGCAAAAGCCCAACAATTTGGTTTTTTTTAAGACATTGCCATTATTGCCCGGGCAATGGTAGATAAAAAACAGGCCAGCAAATGCTGGCCTGTCATGGGATTAGACGTTGAACAGGAAGTTCATGATATCGCCATCTTTGACGATGTAATCTTTCCCTTCAGCGCGCATCTTGCCCGCTTCCTTGGCGCCTTGCTCACCCTTGTAGTTGATAAAGTCTTCAAAGGCGATGGTTTGGGCGCGAATAAAGCCTTTTTCAAAGTCAGTGTGGATCTTGCCAGCCGCTTGCGGGGCAGTGGCACCGACCGGAATGGTCCAGGCGCGTACCTCTTTCACACCGGCGGTGAAGTAGGTCTGCAGGTTGAGCAGCTGGTAGCCGGAGCGGATCACGCGGTTCAGGCCCGGCTCTTCGATACCAAGGTCAGCCATGAACTCGGCGCGATCTTCGTCGTCCAGTTCGGCGATGTCGGCTTCGATGGCACAGCAGACCACGACCACGACCGCGTTCTCGGCGGCGGCGATTTCACGCACCTTGTCCAGATAGGGGTTGTTCTCGAAGCCATCTTCCGCCACGTTGGCGATATACATGGTTGGTTTCAGGGTCAGGAAGTTGAGGTGGCTCACGGCGGCCAGCTCTTCTTTATCCAGCTTCATGCCGCGGATCATCTGGCCGTTTTCCAGTGCGACCTTGATCTTCTCAAGCACTTCTACTTCAAGCTTGGCATCCTTGTCGCCGCCTTTGGCGCGCTTGGACTGGCGGTGAATGGCGCGCTCGCAGGCGTCCAGATCCGACAGGGCCAGCTCGGTGTTGATCACTTCGATATCGTCAGCAGGGGAGACCTTGCCGGCAACGTGAATGATGTTCTCGTCGTCGAAGCAGCGCACTACGTGGCCGATCGCTTCGGTTTCACGGATGTTGGCCAGGAACTGGTTACCCAGACCTTCACCCTTGGAGGCACCGGCAACCAGACCGGCGATGTCCACAAATTCCATGGTGGTCGGTACAACGCGCTGCGGATTGATGATGGCAGCCAGCTGATCGAGGCGGGGATCCGGCATCGGCACCACACCTGTGTTCGGCTCGATGGTGCAGAACGGGAAGTTGGCGGCTTCGATACCGGCCTTGGTCAGTGCGTTGAACAGGGTGGATTTGCCTACATTGGGCAGGCCCACGATACCGCATTTAAAACCCATGGATTGTTACCTTACTTGATGGATGCTGTGAGGCTCGCCCGTAGGCGGCCCGTGTCATGCTTTATTCGGCTTTGAAGCTGTGCAAGCGATTCATGGCCTTGGTCATATCTTGTTTGAACAGGATGTCGGTGGCGCGCAGGGACTCGTCCAGCGCGGCGTCGATCAGGTTCTGTTCACTGCTGGGGGCCTTGGTCAGGACGAAGCCCGCCACCTGCTCTTTGCTGCCGGGATGGCCGATCCCGAGACGCAGCCGGAAGAAGTTATTGTTGTTGCCCATCTTGGCGATGATGTCCTTGAGGCCGTTATGGCCACCGTGACCACCACCCTGCTTGAACTTGGCGATGCCAGGCGGCAGATCCAGTTCGTCATGGGCCACCAGCATCGCTTCCGGCTCAATCTGATAAAAACGCGCCAGTGCGGCCACCGCCTTGCCAGAGAGGTTCATATAGGTGTTCGGGATGAGCAGCCGCACATCCTGCCCCTCGACCAGGATGCGGGCAGTATGGCCGAAGAACTTGGGTTCTTCACGCAGGCTGACATTGTGCCAGCGGGCCAGTTGCTCCACATACCAGGCGCCCGCATTGTGGCGGGTCTTGGCATATTCCGGGCCGGGGTTGCCCAGTCCGACGATCAGTTTGATTTCGCTTGTCACGCTTGATGTCTTCACTCGCAGCTGCCGTGGGCACACTACCCAGGGCAATAGGACGCAATATTCTAGCCGCCGAGTGGCGATCACTCAACCAATGCGCATGTTATGGCGGGATTTGCAGCATTATTGCGGCCAATGGGTGGCTAACGGTGGGCAAACGGGCCTCTTGCATGAGGCCCGTTTCAGCTTGCCGATGGATTGTGCCCGGTTGACTACCGTCGTTATTTGGCACGCAACAGGGTTACGGTCTCTTCATCCAGTGCGGTCAGGGTGGGACGGGCATCGCGCACATACTCCACGAAAGAAGCTGCATCGGTGCCGCAATCCACGCCGCTGGCTTTGCAATCGAGGGGCTGGCCCGGGGCATAGACGGCGCTCAGCAGCTCGCCGTTTTGTGCCACCTTCAGCACCGGGAAGGCGGTCAGCTTGCCATTGACGCTGGCGATATCGACCCGCTCGCTCTTCTGACGCTGGGCATTGGCCAGTGCCTGCCAGCCATCGTTGCCGTTGGCGCTGTAGGCGTTCATCACCACCCGATAGCGCTGGTTATCCACCAGATCTTGCCATTCGCCACTTGCGGTCTTGCGCTGCAATTGGGTCAGGGTGCCCGCCTTGCCTGCGTCGGTCTCCTGGAAGGTGTAACGCAGGTTACCGCCATAGGGGAACTTGCCGGCATGGGCGCTGGCGGGCAGGGTGGCGGTGATGGTCTCGGTCAGCAGGGCACGCACCTCGGCGCCAGTCAGGGTCAGCACCGAGAGCTGGTTCTTGAACGGCAGCAGGGTGAGGGCACTATCCCCCTCACGCCATTCGCCAGCGGGCAGGTCGGCGCGTACGCCGCCCACCGCCACCAGAGAAAAATCGACCGGGCCGCCGGTCAGGGCTTGCACTGCTGGGGTATTGGCCCAGTAGAACTCCCCTTCGGCAACCAGCGGCGCTACATCTGAGCCGTGGCTGTCGCTGCCGTTGTCACCGGGACGACGGGCATTTTGCAGCTGCTCGGGGATGGTGCCGATCACCGGGCCGTAGGCTTTCTCTAGCGCCGGTTTGTAGTGGCTGTCGATGATGCCGCGCAGGCGCGGATCTTCATCCACGGTCACCAGATTGGGCTGGTTGTCGACAAACTGGCTCGCCTCTTTGCTGCGGGCGTCGTCGAGTGCTTGCTTGCGCGCCGCATCGGCGAAGAAGTCGCGGCTGGCCAGCAGGCTGTTGTGGCCTTGGCAGTCGGTCACCTGACCCTGGCTGTCAAAGGTCACCTGTGCCAGACCGATGGCCTGGGCGTAGGAGCCCGCCTGCACCACGCAGGTCTTGCCGATGCCATCCGGATTGGTCACCAGCTTGGCGTAATCGCCGGTCTTGCCCCAGCCAATATTGCGAAAATCGCCGAGCAGGCTGTGGGAGTGGCCGCCGACGATGGCATCGAGGCCGTTTACCTTGGCGGCCAGCGCCAGATCCCGCTCGTTGCCGATGTGGGTCAGCGCCACGATCTGGTGGATCCCCTTGGCTTGCAGCATGTCGACCGTGGCCTGAGCCGAGGCGACCTCCTTGCCAAAGCGCAGTTTGCCGACGTTGGGGGCGATATTGCCCATGTCTTCCAGTACCAGACCGATGACGGCGACCAGCTGTTTGCCTTGTGGCAGGTTGTCGAGATCGGTGACCGGGCTCTTCTGGTTGCCGTCAAAGGCGTAGACCACGAAGGGCTTGAGGTTGTCAGCCTTGCTGAGAGCCGGATCGGCCTTGGTGTCGAGGTTGGCGGCCAGCACCGGGAAGTTGACCCCCTCGATGAAGCGGGCCAGCTTCTGGTTATCCAGATCGAACTCGTGGTTGCCCAGCGCCATGGCATCGAGGCCGAACTGGCTCAGCAACTCGGCGTTGGCCATCCCCTCGTTGAGTTTGAAGTAGCCGCTGCCCTGCCAGGCATCACCGCCGTGCAGCAGCAGCAAGGGCTGGTTCTTGGCCAGCGCATCGGCCTGATAGGCTTTCGCCATGGTCAGCAGGCGCGGGTAACCGCCAAAGCGGGTATAGAGGGTGTCCGTCTCCCCCTGCTGGGCAAAGATCTGCCCTTTGATCTCCGCATTGACCGGATCAAACTGGGAGTGGGTGTCGTTCATGTGAGCCAGGGTCAGCACGAAGGGCGGGTTCTCTTTGACGGGCTGACAGGCGAACAGGGCGGAGGTAAGGGTCGCGAGCAGGAGGGGACGCAAGCAATTCATGGGTAAATCCTTAAGCCTGCCGGGGGCAGGGTCGTACCAGATAGCAGAAAGTTGGAAAGAGAAGGTCCAGAAAGACGAAAACCGCCTGATGGCGGTTTTCGTTATTGCTGAATCTATCAATGCTCAAACATGGCAGAGATGGACTCTTCGTTGCTGATGCGACGAATGGCTTCGGCCAGTACAGTTGACAGCGTCAGCTGCTTGACCTTGCCGACCGCTTTCATCTCCGCAGTGAGCGGGATGGAGTCGGTGATGATCAGTTCATCGATAACGGAGTTCTTGATGTTCTCGACGGCGGAACCGGAGAAGACCGGGTGGGTAGCGTAGGCGAATACACGCTTGGCACCGCGCTCTTTCAGGGCCTCTGCGGCTTTGCACAGGGTGCCGCCGGTGTCGATCATGTCATCAACGATGATGCAGTCGCGGCCGGCAACGTCACCGATCAGGTGCATGACCTGGGAGACGTTCGGGCGGGGACGGCGCTTGTCGATGATGGCGATGTCGGTGTCATCCAGCAGCTTGGCGATGGCGCGTGCACGCACGACGCCACCGATGTCCGGAGAGACGACGACAGGAGACTCGAGGTTCTTGGACTTCATGTCTTCCAGCAGCACCGGGCTACCGAACACGTTGTCTACCGGAACGTCGAAGAAACCTTGAATTTGCTCGGCATGCAGGTCAACGGTCAGCACGCGATCCACACCGACGCTGGAGAGGAAGTCAGCGACAACCTTGGCGGTGATGGGTACACGGGCGGAGCGGACACGGCGGTCCTGACGGGCATAACCAAAGTAGGGGATAACGGCAGTGATACGGCCAGCTGAAGCACGACGCAGAGCATC
>NZ_JAAKNE010000175.1:0-5204 GCF_049170755.1 Aeromonas sp. 604176 | reverse complement strand
AACCGGATAACAAAACGGTACCCCTACCGTGTTATCCGGAGTCACCGTATGACCACCAACGAGAAAGTAGCACGTCGTAAACTCAGCCTGCTAGAGCTCGCCAAAGAGCTCAATAACGTCAGCAAAGCCTGCAAGCTCATCGGCTACAGCCGCCAGCAGTTCTACGAGATTCGCCGTAACTACCAGACCTATGGGGCTGAGGGCTTGCTCGACAAACTCCCCGGCTGTAAAGGGGCGCATCCCAACCGGGTCGCTCCCGAGATTGAACAGGCTATCCTCGATTACTCTCTCACCAGACCAACCCATGGCCCGCTGCGGGTCGCGCAAGAACTGGCTCTGCAAGGCATCAACGTCAGTGCGGGCGGTGTGCGTGGCGTGTGGCAACGTCACGACTTGCTCTCCAAGCATGACCGCTTGTTGCGCCTTGAGAAAACCCATAGGGAACAGACGATTGAGCTCAATGACGAGCAGATCCGCCTGCTCGAGCGCTTCAGCCCCGAGTTTCGCGAACGCCAAATTGAGGTTCACTACACCGGGGAACTGGTGGCGGTCGACACCTTCTTCGTCGGCGCACTCAAGGGGGTGGGCAAGGTGTATCTGCAAACCGTACTGGACTGCTACAGCCGCCACGCCTGGGGACGGCTCTACACCAGCAAGCTGCCGGTGACCTCGGTCCATGTGCTCAACGAAACGGTACTGCCGTTCTTCGAAGCCCATGAGGCTCGGGTCTATACCATCCTGTCAGATAACGGGCGCGAGTTCTGTGGGCGCCCAGACCATCATCCCTACGAGCTGTTTCTGCAACTGGAGGGAATTGAACACCGGACAACCAAGGTACGCAGGCCGCAGAGCAACGGTTTTATCGAGCGACTGCATCGCACACTGCTGGATGAACACTTCCGTATCAAGGGGAGAACGACCTGGTATGAGTCGGTAGAACAGATGCAGACAGACCTGGATAGCTACCTGGAACACTACAACACCCAGCGGCCACATCAGGGCAGGATGATGGAGGGTCAGACCCCCTACAGCATGTTCAAGAAGGGTCTGAAATTGATACCGAAGGAAGTGCGCACTAAAGTAGCGTAAACAAGACACCGGTTTGAGGCCGGTGTCAGGTGATAACTAGATCTGTACAAGATCTCAGGAATGAGATGAAGCGGGCAGGCCAATGGGTGAAAGAGGAGCTCAAGCGCCGGAAGCAGAGTAAAGATTCAGATCTTCAGGAACCGAGTTCTCCAGCTGACCCGAAACCACTGCGGGAAAAGCCATAATCTCCTTGGAATTGCTCAAGTCACCAGATGTGTTCATAACTAACTGAAATTTAAGGTGTTTCATGAGTTATGAGATTTCGTAAGATTCATTGCAACATTGATGAGATTTTTCGTGCGCACGAAGGCCGATAAGTGGCTGTTTTCATTGAATGGTGATTCTCAGTAGAAGTGAGATCCGACAGCCCGACAACCATCAAAAGCCGCTCCTCGTGAGCGGCTTTTTGTTTTCTGGGGCAAGGAAGAGGGCGCGTTCCACGTGAAACATGAGGGACCTAGACTCTGTCACCGCGAAAGGTGCGGCGCCACTCCCGCGGCGACACCCCGAAGCGGGCGCGAAAGTGCTTGCGCAATATGGTGGCAGACCCGAGCCCCACCAGTTCGGCGATGCGTTCCACGGTGTGGGCGCTGGACTCCAGCAGCGTCTGGCTGCGGCGCAGGCGCTCCGCCATCAGCCACTCCCCGAGGGAGAGACCGGTGGCGAGCTGGAAGCGGCGGCTAAAGGTGCGTCGGCTCATCATGCAATGTTCCGCCAGGCTGTCCAGGGTGTGGGGCGCGGCCAGGTGCAGGCGCAGGTGATCGAACAGCTGGTTGATCCTGGCATCCCGGGTGGTGGCGGGTACCGGCTGCTCGATGAACTGGGCCTGGCCACCCTCCCGGTGGGGAGGCACCACCAGCCGCCTGGCCAGCTTGTTGGCAATCTGGCTGCCGTGATGCTGGCGAACCAGATAGAGGCAGCAGTCGAGGCTGGCGGCGGTGCCAGCCGAGGTGATGAGCCCGTCGTCGTCGACGTAGAGGGCATTGGTATCGAGCCGCACCCGGGGGAAGCGCTGGACGAACTCCTGTTCAAATTCCCAGTGGGTGGCGGCACCGCGCCCGTCCAGCAGGCCGGCATAGGCCAGCACATAGGTACCGAGACAGAGCCCCACGATCTGGGCTCCCCTGATCCGGGCGGCAACCAGGGCATCGAGCAGGGGCTGGGCGGGGCGCTCGGCCGGATCGCGCCAGAAGGGGATGATGATGATATCCGCCTCCAGCAGCCCCTCCAGGCCATAGTCGGCCTCCATGCGAAAGCCCTGGGAGGAGGCGGGTTGCCGCGTGTCATCCCCGGCGCAGAGTCTCAGCTCGAACAACGGCTGGCCCGGCATCATCTTGTCGCCAAAGATGAGGCAGGGCACCGAGCAGTGAAAGGGGCTGAAGCGATCGAAGGTTATGACGGCGACGATGAGAGGACGGGGCATGGTGGCAGACTCCTTTGCACTCGGATCCCCATCATACGGGGCAGCAACAGAAAGCCGAAGGGCCATGTGGTGCCCGGCCTCTCGCTCAGAGCACCATGGTGTCGCCATCCTCGGGCACCCTTACCCGGGCGGCCATCCCCTGGCTGTCCAGGTAGTCACGCAGCTCCCGCCGGGACAGCAGGGCATGATTGACCGCCTCCATGTGGCTGGCGATCAGGGTGGCCTGCGGGGCGGCCTGATAGACGGCGGCCACATCCTCCTTGCCCATGATGATGGCGCCCAGACCCGTCACCTGGGCATCGCCGCAGTTGAGGACAACGACCTCGGGTTGGTGCCGGTGCAGCGCTTGTTCAACCTGGGCATTCCAGACGGTGTCGCCGGCCAGATAGAGGGTCTTTTCGGCGGGATGGGAGAAGACCACTCCGCTGACCTCGCCAAGGCGATCCCCCAGCAGGGCCATGATGGTATCGCTGCCGTGTCGGCCTTCCGTCTGTTGCAGGCGGATGCCGGCGAACTCGCCGACCTCGCCCAGCAGGCGCACATCCTCGAAGCCGCATCCCCTCATGGTGTCGGCATCTTTCTGATGCTGCACGAACAGGGGAAGGTGCTTGGGGATCTTCGTTTTCGCGACATCGTCCCAGTGATCCAGATGGTCATGGGTGACGATCACCGCATCCACCTCCAGCAGGGTCGCCATGGGCAGCGGCAGCTCGACCAGGGGGTTGCGAAGATGGCTGTTGGCCATGCCTTCGAAGCCGGGGTAGCTCCCCTTGGGGGCCAGCATGGGGTCGATGAGGAAGCGGGTTCCTGCGTAGTGGATGAGCAGGGTGGAGTTGCGAACCTGGGTAATCTTCATGGCGTGCTCCGGTTTCTCGTTGGGGACACGGCCAGTATGGAGGGATGAGGGACGGATCATGAGTGGCCCGCAGGCCTATTATCGATCCAATCGGGCCATTCTTGATGGCCTGCATTTCTTTTGTTTTTACCCCTTGAAAGCCAAATGCTGGCCCCTATATAGATAACAAGGCCGGAATGCTCGACAGAGGTTTCGACCAGGCGCCCGTCCATCAGGAGGGCAAACAATCCGTTATCGCTCACAAGAGGGTAATACTATGCGTTCTATCGACTTTTCTCCGCTCTATCGTTCTGCCATCGGTTTCGATCGTCTGGCCACTCTCATCGAATCTGCCGCCAGCAATGGCAATGCCGGCTATCCCCCCTACAACATCGAGCAGCTGGGTGACAGCGACTACCGCATCAGCATGGCGGTGGCGGGCTTTACCCAGGAAGAGCTGGAGCTGAGCTTCCAGGAAAATCTGCTGACGGTGAAGGGCAGCAAGCAGGCCGACACCGAGCGCAACTACCTCTACCAAGGCATTGCCGAACGCGGCTTCGAACGTCGCTTCCAGCTGGCCGACTATGTGCGGGTGAAGGGGGCCGACCTGAAGAACGGTCTGCTGCACATCGACCTGGTGCGCGAAGTGCCCGAGGCGATGAAGCCCCGCAAGATCGAGATCAACGGCTGACAGCCTGACCTCGTCGCATTGCTGATGTTTCCCGGGTGCCGATGGCGGGCCCGTGGAGAGTAAACCCTGTTGCTTTATAGAAGGATAGGATCATGCGTAACCTCGATTTTTCTCATCTCTATTCCAATGCCGTCGGCTTCGAGCGGATGGCCCGCGAGCTGGAAGGCCTGTTCGATCAGAAGACCTCGGCCTACCCCCCGTACAACATCGAAAAGCGGGATGACGACAGCTACCTCATCACGGTTGCCGTGGCCGGTTTCGATCGCAATGAGCTGGAGCTGGAGACCGAAAACGGTACCCTCAAGGTGAAGGGGCGCAAGGTCGCCACCATGGGCGAGCGCCAATTCCTCCATCAGGGGATCGCCGAGCGGGACTTCGAGCTGGCCTTCAAGCTGAGCCAGCACGTGGAAGTGCAGGGGGCCAGGCTGGAGCACGGTCTGCTGACCATAGAGCTGGCCCGGGAGCTGCCGGAAGCGCTCAAGCCCCGCGCCATCCCCATCGGCAAGCCCGATCAGCTGGCTCTGCCCGGTTAAACAAAATCGCTGACCACCTGATAGAAAAGAGGCCTGCATCTGCAGGCCTCTTTTTTCATGCCGAAGGGGGAATCAACCGGCGTAGAGGGCGTTGATCTCGTCGGCCAGGATGGCGATGCCGCGACGCACCAGATCTTCGCTCTGGGCATAGTTGAGGCGGATGCACTCCTGGCTGTGGCGCCACTCGGGGTCGTCGATGCCGGGGAAGAAGTAGTGGCCGGGCACGATCAGCAGGTTCTTCGCCTTCAGTCGCTCATACAGCTCCTGGCAGTGGATCGGCAGGTCTTCGAACCAGAGCCAGAGGAAAAGGGCTCCCTCCGGCTTGTGGATGTGGAAGCGCGGGTCCGGAATAGCCTCGCGCAGCAGCTGGACCGCGAAGGTGGCTTTCTGCTGGTAGAAGGGTTTCACCACCTGTTCGCTCAGGGTGATGATGTCTCCGCTCTCGATCATCGGAATGGTGATGGCCGGACCCAGGCTGCCCGGTGCCAGATTGATGATGCCGCTCAGGTTGGTGATGGCCCGGATGATCTTCTCGTCGGCGATGACGATGCCGCAACGGGTGCCCGGCAGGCCGAGCTTGGAGAGGCTCATGCAGAGGATGGTGTTGGCGTTCCAGAACGGCTTGGCGTCGCT
>NZ_JAAKNE010000174.1:0-5456 GCF_049170755.1 Aeromonas sp. 604176 | reverse complement strand
GTGCTCGCCGCTATCTATCTGGGGGCCCGGATAGGCAGCATCGGCATCGGCTTTGCCGGTGGTCTGGGGGTACTGGTATTGACGTGGGGTCTGGGCATGCCCATCCCGAGCGATCAACTGGTCAGCTACATCCCTTGGGATGTGATCATGATCATCGCGTCCGTCATCTGCGCCATCGCCTGTATGCAACTGGCTGGCGGGATGGACTATCTGGTCTTCCTGGCAGAAAAAGCGCTGCGCAAGAACCCCAAATACATCACCTTCGCCGCCCCGGTGGTCACCTACCTGATGACCATGCTGGCCGGTACCGGTCATACCGCCTTCTCCACCCTGCCGGTGATCGCTGAAGTGGCCAAAGAGCAAGGGATCCGCCCATCCCGTCCTCTCTCCATCGCGGTTGTCGCTTCCCAGATCGCCATCACAGCCTCCCCAATTTCTGCCGCTGTGGTTGCCTTCTCCGGCATGCTCGAGCCGTTCGGTGTTGACTACCTGACCCTGCTGGCCATCTGCATCCCCTCTACCTTCCTGGCCTGTATCCTGGGCGCCTTCATTGCCAACATGATGGGCAAACCGCTGGATCAGGACGAAGTCTATCTGGAGCGTAAAGCCAAGGGCCTGATCAAACTGCGTGGTACTACCAAGCTCGAGATCAAACCGTACGCCAAACTGTCTGTCTGGATCTTCATCGCCGCCATCGTTGCTGTCATGGCTTATGCCACTGCCATCTCCGGTAAAGTGGGCCTGATCACCAACCCGCCGATCCCCCGTGACGGTGCCATCATGGGCATCATGTTGGCCGCGGCCACCATCATGACCCTGGTGTGCAAACTGGACGCCACCCAGGTCACCAACATGCCGACCTTCAAGTCCGGTATGTCCGCCTGTATCTGCGTACTGGGTGTGGCCTGGCTGGGTAACGTCTTCGTGAAAGGCAACATGGACACCATCCAGCTGATCGCTGGCGACCTGCTGAACCAGTACTCCTGGCTGCTGGCCGTGGTGCTGTTCTTCGCTGCCATGCTGCTCTATTCACAAGGCGCCACCACCAAAGCGTTGATGCCTGCCGCACTGGCACTGGGTGTCAGCCCGCTGACTGCGATTGCCTCCTTCGCAGCCGTGAGCGCCCTGTTCGTACTGCCGACCTACCCGACCCTGCTGGCCGCGGTAGAGATGGACGACACCGGCTCCACCCGTATCGGTAAGGCGGTCTTCAACCACCCCTTCTTCGTACCGGGCACCGCCACCATCGCCATCGCCGTGGCACTGGGCTTCTTCTTCGGCGGCATCCTGCTGTAATTCATCGCCTGCTGATAGCCAAACAAAAATCCCCGCCAGTTGGCGGGGATTTTTTTTATCTCTTTTTACTCTGTGGTTGGCTTGGCTGTCTGACAGCAAGAGGGCTGACCTCTTATCCGGATGGCTCAACCACGGCGACAGCAGACACTACAACAGCCTACCAGCTGCGCTATAACCACCGCTGCTGGATTGCCGGAGTAGTAGGCCACCATGGTACTCAGCACCACGCCAGAAGGCGGGAACCCTCGGATCAGACCGGATCCAGGGTATCCAGCGGCCAGCGCGGCACGGCTTTGACCGCCAGCGGCTCAAACACGCCCGCTTTCAGGCGCTGCATACCGGCGTAAGCGATCATGGCGCCGTTATCGGTGCAATATTCAGTGCGCGGATAGAACACCTCGCCCTTGAGGCTCTCCATCAGCTCGGCCAGCTGGGCACGCAGATGACGGTTGGCACTGACGCCACCGGCGACCACTAGACGCGTGAGACCGGTCTCTTTCAAGGCACGACGGCACTTGATGGCCAGGGTATCGACCACCGCATCTTCAAACGCCCGAGCGATATCGGCACGGGTCTGTTCATCATCACCATTGGCGGCGATGGTGTTGGCGGTGAAGGTCTTGAGGCCGGAGAAGCTCATGTCGAGCCCTGGGCGATCAGTCATGGGACGGGGGAAGTGGAAGCGCCCCTTAGTGCCCTTCTCGGCCAGACGGGAGAGCAGCGGACCACCCGGATAGTCCAGCCCCATCAGCTTGGCGGTCTTGTCGAACGCTTCGCCAGCGGCATCGTCGATGGATTCCCCCAGCAGCTGATAGCTGCCGATACCATCGACCCGCACCAGCATGGAGTGACCACCGGAGACCAGCAGCGCCACGAAGGGGAACTCGGGAGCTTTCTCTTCCAGCATGGGGGCCAGCAGGTGCCCTTCCATATGATGGACCGCAATGGCCGGCTTGTTCCACGCCATCGCCAGAGAGCGGCCAATGGTCGCCCCCACCAGAATGGCGCCAACCAGACCCGGACCCGCGGTATACGCGATGCCGTCGATGTCATCTTTGCCCAGTCCCGCCTCTTGCAATGCGGCCTGGATCAACGGGATCGTCTTGCGAACATGATCCCGGCTGGCGAGTTCGGGGACAACGCCACCGTAGTCCGCATGCAGCTTGACCTGGCTGTATAACTGATGGGAAAGGATCCCTTTTTGATCGTCGAAGATCGCGATCCCGGTTTCGTCACAGGATGTCTCTATGCCCAATACACGCATTGCTAAAAAATTTCACTGCTAAAATGAGACGGCTATGGTAACCTTCGCGGGTTTTTTAAACCAGAGCGATCTCTGCGGGTTTACTTTCATTCCCTGTCCAGAGTATAATTTCGCACCATTTTAAGACATGCTGATCGATTGAAGGTCAGCTAACAATTTATCACTGAGGTGAAAGGCACATGCCAGTAATCAAAGTCCGTGAAAATGAGCCGTTTGACGTTGCTCTGCGTCGTTTCAAGCGTTCTTGCGAAAAAGCCGGTATCCTGTCCGAAGTTCGTAGCCGTGAGTTCTACGAGAAGCCGACTACCATTCGTAAGCGCGCCAAAGCGTCTGCTGTCAAGCGTCACGCCAAGAAGCTGTCTCGCGAAAACGCACGTCGTATCCGCCTGTACTAATCGGGAGATATTGCCGTGTCTCTGAAGGATCAACTCAAGGATCAGCAAAAACTCGCCATGCTTGCCAAAGATAAGGCACGTCTGGGAGCGATCCGCTTGTTGATGGCAGAAATCAAGCAACGTGAAGTCGATACCCGTATTGAGCTGAATGATGAGGATATCCTCGCTGTCGTGACCAAAATGGTCAAACAGCGCCGCGATTCCATCAGCCAATTTGAAGCTGCCGGTCGCCAGGATCTCGCCGACAAAGAGTCCGCCGAGATCGTTGTGTTGCAGGAGTTCCTGCCGCAACAGCTGACCGCAGATGAAATTGCCGCCCTGATCGAGCAAGCCATCACTGAAAGTGGTGCTGCCGTTATGGCTGATATGGGCAAGGTCATGGCTGTTTTGAAGCCGAAAATTCAGGGGCGTGCCGATGTCGGCGCCGTCAGTGCTCAGGTGAAAACCCGCTTGGCGTAACAGGCAACTCTCTTGTTTGGTCGAAGAAGCCGTGCTTCCATTGGAATGCGCGGCTTTTTTATTTTCTCCGCAATGAAACAGGACGGTTATGGCAGGCAGGATCCCCCAATCCTTTATCGACGATCTGCTCGTACGCACAGACATAGTCGAGCTGATCGACTCGCGAGTGCGGCTGAAAAAAGCCGGTAAGAACTACCAGGCTTGCTGCCCTTTTCATAACGAAAAAAGCCCCTCTTTTACCGTCAGCCAGGAGAAGCAGTTCTACCACTGTTTCGGTTGTGGCGCCCACGGCAACGCCATCGGCTTTGTCATGGAGTACGACGGTCTCGAATTTCCCGATGCCATCGAAGAGCTCGCCAGCATGCAGGGCATGCCGGTACCTCGCGAGCAGAGCATCGGCGGCTCGGCCAATAGCCAGCCCGCTGTCAGCAAGGATCTGTTCGAGCTGATGAACCAGATTGCCCGCTTCTACGAGAGCAACCTCAAGAGCGCTCCCCATGCGGTGGAGTACCTCAAAGGCCGCGGCCTGACCGGTGAAGTGGTCAAACGCTTCAATATTGGCTATGCACCCGGCGATTGGGATCAGGTGCGTCGCCGCTTCGGCGCCAGCCGGGATCACGAGCAGTTGCTTATCTCGGGCGGCATGCTGATCACCCGTGGCAATGGCCCGGGGAGTTATGATCGTTTCCGCGATCGCATCATGTTCCCGATCCGTGACAAGCGTGGCCGGGTCATCGGTTTCGGTGGCCGGGTGCTGGGTGATGGCACCCCCAAATACCTGAACTCGCCGGAGACCCCCATCTTCCATAAAGGGCGGGAGCTGTTCGGTCTCTACGAAGTAAAGCAGGCACACAAGGATCCACGCCGGATCCTGGTGGTGGAAGGCTACATGGATGTGGTGGCACTCGGTCAGTACGACATCGACTATGCGGTGGCGGCGCTGGGTACTGCAACGACCAGCGACCATATCCACACCCTGTTTCGCACCACCGCCGAGGTAGTCTGCTGCTACGACGGTGACAACGCCGGTCGTGAAGCCGCCTGGCGCGCGCTGGATAATGCCCTCCCTCATCTGCAGGATGGCCGCGAGCTGAAGTTCGTGTTCCTGCCCGATGGCGAGGATCCCGACTCGCTGGTACGCCAGATCGGCAAGGAGGGTTTTGAAGCCCTGCTCGATGAAGCCCAACCGTTCGCCGACTTCATGTTCGAGCGTCTCGGTCGGGATGCCGCACTTTCGGGTGAGGCAGGCAAGTTCGAAGTGGCCAACAAGGCCGCCGAGCTTATTCGTCGCGTTCCGGAAGGGTTTACCCGCGAAGGGCTGATCACTCGTCTCTCCAGCATGATGCGTTGGGGCGAGAACAAGCAGCGCATCGCCGAGCTCTTTGCTCGCAACAGTCAGCCCAAGGCCGAGGTCAACAAACCCAAGGCAGCCAAGCTGACACCACTGCGGCGTGCACTGGCACTGATGGTGCAATATCCGGCAGTAACGGCTGAGCTTCCCCCCATGCCGGAATTGGCCGGACTACGCGTACAGGGCATCAAGTTCCTGCTGCAACTGCACCAGCAAATCCAGGCACAGCCTGGTATCACAACCGGTATCCTGCTGGAACACTGGCGTGGTACCAAGGAAGGAGAGATCCTTGCTCAGCTGGCCATGCACGACCTGTTCGAGGAGATCAAACTCGATCAGGAGCCGGATATTCTGGGAGAATTGCAGGACACCTTCGTCGGCTTCATCAACCAGTTTCTGAAGCAGCGGATCGAAGAATTGCAGGCCAAAGTGGCTCAGGAAGGACTAAGCTCCGAAGAAACCCAAGAGCTGATGATGCTGATAAGAGAGGTGCAAATTGAGAAAAGAAATGAGAGTGGGGCTTGATATTTGAGTGATTAGTCCCAATATGGATAGCGTTGCCCGAATCGACGGGATGAAAAGCAAAATTTTTATAACCGCCTGGCCCCGACAATACTGCGGGCAGGGGTTTCTCATGACCGACGCCGCAACCAGACATAGCATGTCTGGCGGTTTTCTATTAGAATTGGCT
>NZ_JAAKNE010000173.1:0-5583 GCF_049170755.1 Aeromonas sp. 604176 | reverse complement strand
CAGATGACCGACAGGCCGCCGCACCGCTCGCCGTAGAAGGAGAGGTTCTTGGAAAAGGAGTTGCTGACGAAGAAGCTTACGCCGGCGGCCACCATGGCGCGAATAGCGTAGGCATCCTCTTCCAGCCCGTCGCCGAAGCCCTGATAGGCGATATCCATAAAGGGGATCAGGTTCTTCTCGACCACCAGCGCGATCACCCGATCCCACTGGGCACGGGAGAGATCCACCCCGGTCGGGTTGTGGCAGCAAGGGTGCAGCAGCACGATGCTCTTGGCCGGCAGGGTACTCAGGCAGTCGATCATCGCATCAAACTGCACGCCGCCAGTGGCCGCATCGTAGTAGGGGTAGTCGTGCACCTTGATGCCGGCGCCTTCGAACATCGCCTTGTGGTTATCCCAGGTGGGATTGCTGACCCATACCTCGGAGGTCGGGAAGTAGCGCTTGAGCAGATCGGCGCCGATCTTCAGCGCGCCCGAGCCGCCGATGGTCTGGATGGTGGCGATACGTCCCGCCTTGACCGCTTCATGGTCGGCACCAAACAGCAGGTGCTGCACCGCAGTGCGGTAGTTGGCGGCGCCTTCCATCGGCTGGTAGGGGCGCGGGGCTGGCGCGGCGGCGCGCTGGGCTTCGGCCTGCTGTACCGAGGCCAGCAGCGGAATGCGGCCCTGCTCGTCGTAATAGAGGCCGATCCCCAGGTTCACCTTCTGCTCGCGGGTGTCTTTGTGGAAGGTCTCGACCAGGGTCAGGATAGGGTCGCCAGCATAGGCATCGACGTGTTCAAACATGGGGGATCCTTGAAATTGACTGTCCAGTAAAACCGGCGGTCAGCCGGGCTGGACATCATGGCGCAAAGCTGGCGGTGGCTCAAGCCCGACGCTGGTCGAGCCTGAAGGGATGGCGCCGCCATCCTGCTTACTTCAAATAGGATCGCAGGACGCTGACCACCTGATCTAGATCCTCCAGCCGCTCGGCCGGGGTGGCATCGGGGGCGCCGAGATGCTCACGCATGTGCCCTTCCAGCACCTCCAGCATCAGGCCGTTGACGGCACCGCGAATGGCCGCGATCTGCTGCAAAATGGCGGCGCAGTCGCTCTCCTGCTCCAGCGCGCTCTCCAGCGCACCGGCCTGCCCCTTGATGCGACGTACCCGTGCCAGCAGCTTCTTTTTACCGTGAATGGTGTGTGACATGCAGGATCCTCTCGATCAATAAAACTATACTGGGGTATAGTATATTGCATTATCGTCCTCAGGAGAAATCCATGTCATCCCTTGTCTCATCCCACTGCCACCAACCCGTCGTCCACGAAGGGAATCCGCTGGCTGAACAGAAAACCCGTTGGGCCGTGCTGCTGACCGTCATCATGATGGTGGCGGAGATCGGCGGCGGCTGGTTTTACAACTCCATGGCGCTGCTGGCCGACGGCTGGCACATGAGCTCCCACGCGCTGGCGCTCGGTCTCTCGGTGCTGGCCTACCGCGCCGCCCGCCACTTTGCCCGCGACCACAGATTCAGCTTCGGCACCTGGAAGATCGAGGTGCTAGGTGGCTTCACCAGTGCTCTCCTGCTGGTGGGGGTGGCCGGGCTGATGCTGTTCGAGTCGGTGTTCAGGCTGCTCGATCCCAGCCCGATCCACTATCAACAGGCGATCGCCATCGCGCTGGTGGGGCTGCTGGTGAACCTGGCCTGTGCCTGGCTGCTCAAGGATGATCACGGCCATCATCACCACCATCATGGGCATCACGACCACGATCATCATGACCATGACGCTCACCACGGCCATCAGGATCTCAACCTGCGCGCCGCCTATATCCACGTGCTTGCTGATGCGGCCACATCCGTGCTGGCGATCCTGGCACTGGTGGGGGGCATGCTGTGGGGGGCCGACTGGCTGGATCCCCTGATGGGCATAGTGGGGGCCGTACTGGTGGCGGTGTGGGCCTGGGGTCTGCTGCGCGACTCCGGTCGGGTGCTGCTGGATGCCGAGATGGATACCCCGTTGGTGGGAGAGATCCGTGAGGTGATTGCCGACCTGCCGGATGCCGAGATCCGCGATCTGCACGTCTGGCGGGTGGGCCAGCAGCAGTATGCCTGCGTGCTCTCCCTGCTGATGACTGCGCCTGTCTCCGCCAGCGAGATCCGCGCGCGGTTGGCGATACATGAAGAGCTGGTCCATGTGACCATAGAGATAGCCACTCCATAGCCAGATTTATGGCTGTCTATGCCAGATAGCGTGCAACTTGTACTCTGCAACACGAGTAAATCGAAGCAGTTTTTTCTGGGGAGGCCTGTGGCAGGCACGTGCTGACTATGTGCCTGGTACAAGCCTCACCGGGGCTAGGGGTGAGATGTGACGGTTTGAGTTAACGTTCGAAGAAGCGATAGAGGTGTTCTACCTGCATCGGGCAGTCAGCTACCAGATGCACATGATCGCGGGCCTGTTCGACCGTATCGAAACTGACCGGGCAGCCGAGGGTATCGGTCAGCTCGTAGAGGGCGCCATCATTGCCTCTGAATTCGATGATCCAGCCGGGGATGGCCACGTCGTGGAGTATTTCGGCCTCTTGCAGGATCTGTTGTTGATAGAGCTTGCGAAGTTCACTGACTGTCATGATGCTCTCCTGTGAAGGGGGATTCAGCTCCAGTCTATGCCTCTCTTTGTGCGGACGGCAACCGGATCATCCCCGCAGGACCTCCCAGGCCCAGCGGATGCGGATAAAGGTCTCGGCATTGCCACCCCGATCTGGATGGTGCTGCAATGCCAGCTCCCGCCAGCGGCGGCGGATCGCCTCCTGACTCGCCCCCTCATTCAACCCGAACAGGGCCAGCGCCTCGGCTTTGTGCCCCTCACCGTCATAAGCGCGCCAGAAGCGGTTGAGCAGGGCTTCAACTTCGGCACGGTCGGTCTGCCAGAACACCTGCCAGTCGAGATAGTAGCTACGCAGATTTTCGCCAAGGGCAAAGCCGTGGCTGGCCTCCGAGCTCCCGACCAGCGGTTCGAGCCGGATATCCAGGGTGCTGATCACCAGCCACCAACCCTCTTCATAAAGCTCGGCTTGCAACTGGTAGAGGGCGTTCATGATCAGGAAGTTGACCCGAAACAGCTGCAACTGCTCGTCGTCGGCCAGCCGGGGGATCTCCCCCTGCTGGCGCAGAGCCGCCATCAGTTCATGCACCTTGTAGCTGCCCGCCGCCTGTTGCAGCAGCACCAGCAGAGGGGTGATCAGCGGATTGTGGTTGGCCTCGCTCATTCGGTTCCCTGCTCTCTGGGCGGCTGCAGGGCGATCAGCAGCTCACCCGCCTGCGGGGTGACGGGGCCGGTGACGATCTGGGGCTTGCCCTTGCCATCCATGATGAACAGAGGGATGGCGCCGGGATTGGCGGTCTGATACTGGGCCCAGTCGAACGCCTCGCTCAGGCGGGTCGCCTTGATCTGGCCGCCCCGGCTCAGCAGGCTGCTCAGCCGGGCATAGTTGATGTCGGGGCCGAACAGGTTCTGGCGAGCGCGGAAGGTGGCACTCTCCCGGTTGGCTTTGCCGTGCTGCTCGCTGGAGCGCAGGGAGTAGACCTGCTCCTCGCCGTAGAGGTGGGCAAAGTGCAGTACCCCGAGGGCGTTGTTGTGACGGTTGGGGGAGAGCGCCAGCACGGTACTGATGCTGGTAAGCGGCAGGTGCAGCTCGGCATGTTCCGACTGGGGGTTGCCGAAATAACAGGGGAGGTTGCTCATCCGCGCCTGTTTGCAGAACTCCCAGGCGGGATCGCAGAGCTGTACCGGCACACCCTGATCCGCCAGCGCCTTGCCGATAGCCCGCGCCACCGAGTTGGCCCCTATGATGAGCCAGGTGTTGGGGGCGCTCTGGCGCATCTTGAGCAGGCTGGCCAGCGGTGCCGAGGTGAGGCTCTGCAACACCACGGTGGAGATGATCACCGCAAATACCAGCGGCACCAGCTTGTCGGCATCGGGGATCTCGGCCTGATGCAGGCTGATGGCAAACGAGGCGCTGACCGCCGCCGCGACTATGCCGCGCGGGGCGATCCAGCTCAGCAGAGCGCGAGCCCGCCAGGAGAGATCCGAGCCCCAGGTCGAGACCAGAATACAGAGCGGACGCGCCACGAATTGCACCACGCACAGCAGCGCCAGCACCATGGGGCCGAGTTGCCAGAGCTGGGCCAGATCGAGGCGGGCCGCCAGCAGGATAAACAGGCTGGATATAAGGATGACCGCGAGATCCTCCTTGAACGCCAGCACCTCCTCCAGATCCAGCCCCTCCTGATTGGCGAGCCAGATGCCGAACACGGTCACCGCCAGCAGGCCAGATTCGTGGCTGAGCCAGTTGGAGAGGCTGAAGGTGACCAGCACCAGCGCCAGCACGCCGAATTTGTGCAGGCTGACCGGTAGCCAGTCCTTGCGAATGAGCAGGGTGGTGAGCCAGCCTGCCGCCACCCCGATCAGGGAACCGACCAACACTGTCTTGCCCAGCGCCAGCAGGGTATGGCTGATGAGATCTCCCTGACTGCCGAGGCGTACCGCCTCGAATACCAGCACCGCAAACAGGGCGCCGATGGGGTCGATGACGATCCCCTCCCAGCGCAGAATGCGATCCACCTCCCGGGTGGGGCGGATCACGTTGAGCATGGGGGCGATCACCGTCGGGCCCGTTACCACCAGTACCGCGCCGAGCATGGTGGCGACCCGCCAGTCCAGCCCCAGCAGGAAGTAACCGGCGCTGCCGATGACGGCGAAGCTGACCAGCATGCCGGTGGAGCAGAGATTGCGTACCACCTTGCCGATCCCCTTGAGCTCGGCCAGATGGAGGGTCAGCGCCCCCTCGAACAGGATGATGGCCACCGACAGGGAGACCAGCGGGAACAGCAGATCCCCGAGCAGGGCATCGGGATCGAGCAGGCCGCTGACCGGGCCCAGAGTCAGGCCGGTGAGCAGCAGAAACAGGATGGCGGGCACCCGCAGCGACCAAGCAAGCCATTGGGCCAGCACGGAGACCAGGGCGATCCCGGCCAGAGAGAGGGCAATCATGCAGACCTCGATTCAGGCAGTGAGTATGGAGCTAGTGTAGTGGCTAAGTTGGTCAGATTGACACCTGAAGGCGCGTGCATCATGGCCGGGATGGGGAGATGTGCGACAGTCGGCGTCATGGTGGCTAGCGGTGGTGTGAAGGGCGCCAGCCAGACGCCAACCGTGGTGATGGGGTGGCCTCAGGGCCGGATTAGATGGGGCTCTCCTTGTGGAGCTCGCCGACACAGTCGGCCAGCGCCAGTACCAGGGCGGAGCGCACCATCTGATCGAGCCGGTTGAGCTGCATCTGGTAGAAGGCCCAATCCTCTTCGCTGGCGGGGGGCTCCAGCTTCATCATGCCGCCCTGATTGACCCCGTGCAGGCGGTCGAGCAGGTCGCGGATCGGCTTGTCGCTGAAGCGGTAATCCTTGGGGTCGCGCACCAGAAAGTCGCGGATCTTGATATAGGCTTCGATATCCTGATAGCGCTCGAGTGAGATGAGGCCGAGGGCGAAGATGAGCTTGAGGCGCACCTCCAGCTGGCCGAGGGGGCCGCTCTGGTTGAGCAGGGG
>NZ_JAAKNE010000172.1:0-5603 GCF_049170755.1 Aeromonas sp. 604176 | reverse complement strand
TCCCCTCCGCCCGTCTGTCCCGAGGGACACAACGACGAAGCAGCGATTGCCCAGCCAACTCCGAGGCGCGGATTATACCCTTGCGATACGCACGGGGTAAACCGGCAATTCCCGTTTACAGCCATTTATCGCGCTTGGCCCCCGTTTACAGGCTGACTGATTGTCGATACAGGGGATTGCGCAGGTCAAAAAACAGTCTGATGACCTATTGACCGACTCAATAGTGCTCGAGACCGTATTTATAGAGGGCATTCTTCTTCACGCCGTGGATCTCGGCGGTCAGGGCGGCCGCTTTTTTCAGTGGCAGTTCGGTCACCAGCAGACCCAGAGTACGGATCGCCTCGGCGGGCAGATCCTCTTCTTCTTTGGAGGCGCCAGCCACGACCAGCACGATCTCGCCGCGGCAGCGGTTGTCATCCTCACCAAGCCAGGTCAGCATTTCAGAGGCTGGCAGACCGTGGATCGACTCGAAGGTCTTGGTCAGCTCGCGGCACACCACCACCTGACGCTCACCGAGAATGCGAGCAATCGCTTCCACTGTATCCTGCACACGGCGCGGGGATTCGTAGAACACCAGCGAGCGGGTCTCTTCAATAACGGCTTGCAGGCGATCGTCACGCCCCTTGCTCTTGGCGGGCAGGAAGCCCTCAAAGGCAAAGCGATCGGTGGGCAGACCGGCCGCGCTCAGAGCCGTGATGGCAGCACAGGGACCGGGCAGCGGCACCACCTTGACCCCAGCTTCACGACAGCGGGTGACCAAGTGATAACCGGGGTCGCTGATGAGCGGGGTGCCAGCATCGGAGACCAGCGCAACACTCTTGCCCTCTTTGATCCGGCCGATCAGCACATCGGCTTTCTGCTGCTCGTTGTGATCGTGCAGGGCGAAGGTCGGCACCGAGATTTGGTAGTGGCTGAGCAGGATACCGGTATGACGGGTATCTTCGGCTGCCACCAGATCGACACTGCGTAAAATATCCAATGCACGCTGGGTGATGTCCGCCAGATTGCCGATCGGAGTGGGGACTATATACAGGGTTGGGATGTCACTCATGGGATCTCCGAGTGCCCCGACAATTGTGTCGCCATATTGGCCCGTTTACACTATGGGGAACTTCAACACTGGTCGGGGAATGAACTTGAACCGGGTTACAAAGCAGCTAAGTGTATCACGACTCTTCGGCATCATACTCGCGGCAGTACTGCTCGCAGCCTGTGCGTCGGAGCCCAATCAACCGTCAGGGCAGTCAGGCATGCCCTCTGCGTTTTCCAATCTGACCAAGAATGCCCAGTGGTATCTTGAGCAGGTGGACCCCGCCAAGCCGGCCGAAGCCTTTACCTGGCAAATGCTGGCGGCACGCAGCTATCTGGCACTGGGCCAGACCAAACCAGCCTCGGCACTGTTCCAGCAATTGCAGAAGCAGGCCAAGGACCCCGCCCAGAAGGCGCAGTTGCAACTGCTGCAAGCCCATCTGTTGCTGGCGCAAGGCCACGCCAATCAGGCGCTGATCCTGCTGGAAGGCAAACCCGAGGTGCTGCTGGATGCCGATACCCAAAAGGATTGGTATCGCCAGCGCGTAGTGCTGCAACTCGACATCAACAACAAGTTTGGCGCAGCCAAGTCGTTGATTGCACTGGAGCCCTACCTCAATCAGAGCGAACAGGCCACCAACCATCAGCAGATCTGGTCGTTGCTCAAAAGCATGACCCCCTCCACCCTGCAAGCGCTGGAAGAGGCTCCGGCCCCTGATGTGACCACCGGCTGGCTACGACTGGCTGCACTGGTCAACGAGTTTGGCGCCCAGCCGAACCTGCTGGCGCGGCAGCTGGCAGGCTGGAAGCGTGACTTCCCAAACCATCCAGCCCAGAAGGATATGCCGGCGGGATTGGGCGATCTGGCGGCCACTGCAAGCACCTCGGTGCAGCAGATCGCAGTGCTGCTGCCCCTCTCCGGCAATCTGGAGCCGCAGGGCGCCGCCATCCGCAACGGCATGCTGATGTCTTATAAGGAAAATCAGGGACAATTCACCCTGAACTTCTACGACACCCAGAGCAAGTCGACCAGCGAGCTTTACAAGCAGGCGATTCAGGAAGGGGCAGACATGATCATCGGCCCGCTGCTGAAAGACCGTGTCGAGGAGCTGCTAAAAGCCAATCCGACCGTGCCGGTACTGGCACTCAACGAGCTGGACAAGCCGGTCGTCAACGACACCACCTACTACTTCTCCCTCTCTGCCGCCGCAGATGCCGCGCAGGCAGCCCAGTACCTTTACACGCAGGGCTACCGCAAACCGCTGCTAATCGCCGCCCAGGGGCGGATCGGTTACAGCAGTATCAAGGCGTTCGAGCAGAGCTGGGCTACCCTGAGCCAGGATAAGCCGGTCGTTGCTACCTTCGGTGCCCGCAACGAAGTACAGGGGATGGTCAAGAATGCCCTGAGCGGCCGCTCTATCGCCCGTGCCGGTGAAGTGGTGCAACTCTCTGATGCCGCACCGCGCAGCATCGATGCCGTTTATGTGGTAGCCAACAGCCTGGAAACCCGGATGATCAAGCCCTACGTGGATGTCTCGGTCAATCCGATGGGCAGCCTGCCCATCTACACCAGCTCCCGTGGCTACGACAGCGCAGCCACCGAGGTCGCCTCCGAGCTCAACGGCATGCATATCGCCGATATGCCGCTGCTGCTTGGCGGCTACGAGAAACAGCGCGAGCAGATCGCTCTGCTCTGGCCGCAGACCCAGGGTGACCTACTGCGTCTGTTTGCCATGGGCTACGATGCCGTCAACCTGGCTGAGAACCTGCAGCAGATGCGCAAGGTAGGTGGCATGCAGCAGGCCGGCATGAGCGGTCAGCTGAGCGTGGATGCCCAGGGCAATATCGTACGGATGCTGAGCTGGGGTACTTACCAGAACGGCAAACTGGTCGACGAGAACGCCGTTCAGCAACTGGAGGAGCCCTCCAATGAAGGAACTATGGAAACGGATGCGCCAGCAGTTGCCGAGCCTGTTCCCCTCACCAACGAGCAAGGGACAGCACTTTGAACAAGTCGCTGAACGCTGGTTGCAGGCCCAGGGCCTGCAACCGGTAGCTCGCAACTACCGCTGTCGTGGCGGTGAAATAGATCTCATCATGCACCAGGGCAAGACCCTGGTGTTTGTTGAGGTGCGCTACCGGGCCACCGGCAGCCATGGCGGGGCCGCCAGCTCGGTCACCCATAGCAAACAGCGCAAGATCATGCTGGCAGCGCGCCACTATTTGAAGCAACATGCCATCAACGAGGCCAATCAGGCCTGCCGATTCGATGTGATTGCGTTCGAGGGTGACCAGCCAGCCTGGATCCAGAACGCATTTTAAGAGGACCCTATGACTGACCGCATCAAAGAGAACTACACCGAAAGCATCCAGACCAAAATAGCCGCCGCCGAGGCGCTGCCGGATGCCATCCATACTGCAGCCCAGATGATCACCATCTGCCTGCTCAATGGCCACAAGGTGCTGGCATGCGGTAACGGTCCTTCTGCCGCACTGGCGCAACTGTTCATCTCCGAGCTGGTCAACTGCTACGAGACCCAGCGCCCCTCTCTTCCCGGCATGGCTCTGACCCCGGACATGGCGACCATCAGCGCCATCGCCACCGACCATGGTTTTGAAGAGGTCTACGCCAAGCAGATCCGCGCGCTGGGCCAGCCTGGCGACATTCTGGTGGTCATCACCACCACGGGCAACAGCCGAAGCCTGATCAAGGCGGCCGAGGCAGCTCTCTCCCGCGACATGACCATAGTGGTGCTGAGCGGCGGCGACGGTGGCGAAATGGCTGGCTTGCTGGGGCCAAACGATGTGGAGATCCGAGTACCCTCTGCCCGCCGCCCCCGTATTCTTGAGGTCAACCTGTTGACCCTGCACTGTCTGTGTGATCTCATCGACCAGACTCTTTTCCCGCAACAGGAAGATTGAAACCATGAACAAGCAGATACTCATCCTTGGCCTGCTAGCCAGCGCCTTGCTATTGCAGGGCTGTGCTGCCGTGGTGGTTGGCGGAGCAGCTGGTACCGCCAAGGTTTCTGGCGACCGCCGTACCATGAGCGCCCAGTGGGATGACCAGAGCATCGAGCTGAAAGCAGCCAATCTGCTGGCCGACAACAAACCGCTCAGCGCAGCCAGCAAGATCAGCGTCTACAGCAACAATGGCCGCGTGCTGCTGGTCGGTCAGACACCTTCTGACGTTTACAAGCTGGAAGCAGGCAAGATTGTTGGCCGCATCGAGGGGGTCCGCCACGTCTACAACGAGTTACGCCTTGGTCAGCCAGTCAGCCTGACCACACGCAGCAATGACACCTGGCTCACCTCCAAGGTGAAAGCCGACATGTTCGGCACCAAAAACTTCGATAGCGCCAAGGTCAAGGTGGTCACCGAAAACGGCGAAGTATTCCTGATTGGTCTTGTCACCCGTCAGGAGGGAGAGCAGGCGGTCAACATCGCTCGCCACGTTAGCGGTGTGAAGCGCGTGATCAAGGCCTTCGAGTTCGCCCAGAACTAAGCTCGACCGCACATAAAAAAACGCAGCCAATCGGCTGCGTTTTTTTATTTGATCACCTTCAGGGTCGGACGACCGCTTGGACGCGGCGGTTCCGGCTCTGGCTCCACCGGTGCTTCGGCCTGCTCCAGCCAGATATCGTAACCAGGCTCGGGGGGGAACAGGGTTCCCACGCCGTTCTCCCTAGCATGGATAGCCAGCACGGCCGCCATCGGGATATAGACCTGTTGGGATACCCCGCCAAAGCGGGCGCTGAAGCTGATTGCCTCATTATCCATGTGAAATTGCATCACGGCACGGGGCGCGATATTCAGCACAATCTGCCCGTCCTGAGCAAACTGCATCGGCACCATCACATGGGGAATGTTGACGTTGACCACCAGATGGGGAGTCAGATCGTTATCCAGCAACCAGTCAAAGAACGCCCGTAACAGGTACGGGCGACTCGGCGTCATTGTCGGTTCCATGCTCATACGCCAGCACGGATCTCGCGTTCGGCTTCGGTCAGGGATGCCTGGAAGGACTCACGCTCGAACAGACGAACCATGTAGGCCTTCAGCTCTTTGGCGCCACGACCGGTCAAGTCGATACCCAGGCTCGGCAGACGCCACAACAACGGAGCCATATAGCAATCTACCAGACCAAACTCTTCGCTCATGAAATAGGGCATTTCACCGAAGATCGGTGCAATGGCGAGCAAGTTGTCACGCAGTTCGTTGCGTGCTGCTTCTGCATCGGTACCGGCCATGATCTTGTCAGCCAGGGAATACCAGTCCAGCTCGATGCGGTGCATCATCAGGCGGCTGTTACCACGCGCAACCGGATAAACAGGCATCAGGGGTGGATGCGGGAAGCGTTCGTCCAGATACTCCATGATGATGCGTGAGGTGTAGAGTGCCAGCTCACGATCAACCAGGGTCGGTACAGAGTTGTACGGGTTCAGCTCGGCCAGCTCATCCGGCAGATTGGCTGGGTCAACCTGACAGATATCCACACTAACACCCTTCTCCGCCAGGACAATACGCACCTGATGGCTGAACATATCGTTGGCACCGGAAAACAGCGTCATTAC